>DATLZR010000082.1 GCA_035573895.1 Blastocatellia bacterium
GGGAACCGCCGGTCTTCTCTCAGCAAGCTTTGAACAAGCGTGTGATCGTCACGTTTGACTTCGCTCATTGCTTGTCGTTTACCTCCTCTTCTATGGCTCCGGTGAGTGATCACAAGGCAGTTGTGGGATGATACCGATCCATCACGTGAAGGGATACTTTAGCCAAACTCGCCCACCAAATCAACGGGCGAACAGATTCGCGATGGAAGAGGCGTCCATTGCCCAAGGAATCACTCATGAACCGGACGTTGGTGACAAATGAGGAAAAATCTGGGAGCGCCCATGAGGAGCCGGCTCAACGACCACGCCGGAGACGTGCGCTCTCAGGCACTTTCAGGGGAGGCGATGAATCGAACGAAAGACCTGGCCTCTTCCCTGCGTGCCCGTCATTACACCGAGAATTCCCATGCGGGCGCGAGCCGCTACGAGTCATCCTCAGTTCTTCATGGCGTTTCTTGCACACAGGCTAGGACGTCCACCAGTAGTGCCACCGACAATCGAAAATGGGCGGACGCACGCCGGTGCCGGAGCCAGACCTTCTCGTGGTGGGCCGTACCCGAGAATCACTGCCGCTGCGGGTAGGGTGTGAAGTACACGCCTCGCTCCCGTCTCAGCGCACAGTGAGAGCACACTGGGTGAGTTCTCATCACCGACCAACTTCAAGAACAATAAACGTGCCCATAAAAACAATACCTTGTGCTCCCAGATGGTTGCACAAGGTATTTCCTCGATCAGTTGCAGCTTTCTCGGACTTACGTGATCAAAATCAAACTAAATTCGTCTTACCGATCCCCCCACGACTACCATGTGGAGCGTACATAAGGCGGTCACTCATCCTAATCTTTTGCCAAACTAGCGATGATCAACATTAAGATGATGATGGCCGCCAATTCCGGGCCAAATTGTAGCAGCAACATATCACCAACCTCCTTTTTCGGATTTTGCGTCCCACATCCGAGGCGAAAGTATATGGATAACGTACAGGTTTGTCAAGAAAAAGATGGACGAAGGGGAACGCGCAAGAAAGCCTCTATGGGGCAAGCAGGCGGCAGAGATTAGGCCAAGAGAGGACCAGAAGGCCAAAGAGTTCCCGGGGAGCGGTTCGATCAGGGGATCGTGTTGCAAAAGGGCGCATGACTGCCTGGATATTTTGAGCATTTACGATCACACCTCACGTCTGGAGTAATGATAGGCCAATCCGGTGGCGCGGTCTCATGGATGGGGCCTGATGCAGGTCGAGCAGGAGAGCATGGGATGGGCTCTGAAATTTTTTGGAACTAACCGGTTTTCAACCATGTTTGAGTCATTGAAGTTCTCGCCAAAGCTCAACGAGGTGGGAGGTCGAGGTATGGATCGAGTCAGCAGTTACCCATGTGTAAAAGGCTCACTCCTTGGGCTTCTGCTGCTTTTGCTTGTACCCGCGTCCAATTCCCCGATTACACGCGGTCAGAATCAACAGCAGAAGTCAACCACAACGCAGGAGAAAGCAGGTGAGGAGGAAGCGGAAGACATCGAGCGCCAGAAACAGGAGGCCTTGCAGATTCTTTATCAGGCCTCTGAGTCTGTCAAAGACATCGCCGATGTTGTCCTGCGGATTCGCGCCTCTGCCACTGTTGCCGAAGCCCTCTGGCAATATGATCAACCGCTGGCGCGCCAACTCTTTCAGGCCGCCTTTAGCGCCACGAAGGATGCCCCTCGGGACGAGTCCGGCCCCCCGCCAGGGGCCCGTTCCTGGGCTTCCATTGGCAGCACGCGCACGCCGCAGGCGTTGAGGCGCGAGATCCTGGAGAAAGTCGCCAAGCTCGATCCAACCCTCGCTACCGATCTGGCCAGGAGCATTGAGACCGAAAAAGAGGTTCAGCAGACGCCATCTGTCCCTAAGGGAGAGAAACCACTTGCTGCCCGTTCAGTTGAGCGAACCCGAGGCTCTGAGCGTGCTCAGACTTTGCTTGGTCTAGCAAATTCGTTGCTCGAGCAAGATCCGAAGCAGGCTGCCGATGCGGCCGCAGCCATTCTGAGCGAGGGCATCCCCCAACCGTTTATTCAGTTCCTCATGCGGTTACGGCAAAAAGATCGGGCATTGGCTGACGCATTATTCGATAAGGCGCTTCGGGCGGTATTCCGCAACAATCCGCCGCTATTGTCCGAACTGCTCGTGCTTGGCTCCTACGTGCATCAAGACCTGCAATTACCCATTCGCCACAGTATAGGCGGACCGACGCCACCGGTTAATCCGGCTCAAGTGGCGAGCTACCTGAATGCTTTGATCGAGGCCATCGGCATGGCCGCCCAGGCCGTCTCGAATCCGGCCGTTGCGCCCGCCGTGATTGAGCGGGATCTGTATGCCCGCCCGCAAATGCTGCGAGCGATTCTGATCAATATTCGCCCCCATGTCACCGAGTTCATTCCTAATCACCTGGTCACGCTCGATGCTCTGATCGGCCAACTCTCCGTGAACCTCCCCCCTGAGCAGCCCCACCTCCCGCCGGCCGAATCCCAGCGCACTCTGCCGCCCGAAGAAAGGCTCAACGAACTTCTCCAGCGGGCCGAACGAGCCACGCCGGAAGAGCACGATGAACTGCTCTTTCAGGCCGTTCGAGCGGCCGTCGGCGAGGGGAGATGGGACCTGGCTCTTGCAACGGTACCGAAAATCAACGACCTCAGGCTGCGGACCGAACTTTCTGACTACGTCCATTATTCACGAGTCCAGCGGGCCATTAGAGACGAAGATCTTGAGACGGCTCGCCAGAGCGCCCGGGAACTGAACAATCCCGAACGATTCACTCTCGCTTTTATTTCCATTGCTCGTTGGCTAGCTGAGCAAAAGGAAAAGGATCAGGCCCTGGCCGCACTTCAGGAAGCGGAGGCGAAGATCAAGCGGCTTCCGACCTCGGCGGAGAAAGCTCGCTCGCTCCTTCAGATCGCCGAAGCCACCCTCTCGCTTGATACGGAACGCACCTTCGACAGTCTCGGTGCCGTCGTTGATGTTCTCAACCGCTCGGATGCAGAGATTGAGACGAATAAAGCGGGAAACTTCGTCTTCGCCTTTACCAACACCGCAGTGGCAATGGAGATTTCTCAAGGAAATC
The DNA here is from genome assembly GCA_035573895.1 of Blastocatellia bacterium. Taxonomy (NCBI): domain Bacteria; kingdom Pseudomonadati; phylum Acidobacteriota; class Blastocatellia; species Blastocatellia bacterium. The sequence continues at coordinate 3,090 of DATLZR010000082.1, forward strand.
TGATTCCCGTCATCGAGCGATTGATTGGCGCACTGACCAGAGCCGATGCAGCCCGTGCATTCAGCCTTATTGCATCGTTTGAAAAGCTTCCGCTGCGCGTCATTGCGTCGGTTGCTTACGCCCGCAGCCGATTGCAATACCTGAAGGAGAAAGCGGTCGTACAGGGGAAAAAGAAATCGAACGGGTAAAGTTAAGACTCAGGCGGCGTAGCGATTTTCATCGGTTGCTTCCACCTTCCTTGCACCTCTGATGAAGATGTGTGCTGCATGGGAGGTGAGAGGCAGACTTACCCTTCGCATGCCCACAAGGGTTCCGGCAGAACCTTTGACGGCCTTCGATAAGCTCAACCGCGGGCATTCACCGCGCGCCGAACTACCGTCGCAATCTCACCTTTGCGGCGTTCCATAAGCTCAACCATAGGTTGATCTTCTGGCTTTAGGACAGAGCCCTCGTTTTACGAACAATCCATCCTCCGAGGGCCCCTTGCTGCCTGACAGGCGGGGGCTCTGAATCTTCAGCCGCAATTCTGTCAGACCATCGCGATATGCTACAATGGCCGATGCCAGAGGAGAGACGAGAATGGTCGAAGAACTGACATCGAAGGAACGAGACGAGATTCGAAGCCTGCTTCAACCCTTCTTGGGAGACGCGGGAGCTGAAGCGATGGTGACGGTACTGGAGCGTATTGTGGCACGAGAGGCCCACCTTGCACGAAAGGACATCCAGGACCTTCGGGAACTGAGCCAACAGTTGATCGAGGGTCAGCGCCAGATACAAGCAGCTCTTCTTCAGTTGGCACAGGCGCAGGCGCACACTGAAGAGCGCGTCGGACGGCTGGAAGAAGCAATCGTAAGATTGGCCGAAGCCCAGGCGCGGTCGGAAGAGCGGCTGGCTCGACTGGAAGACGTGCAAGCGCAAACGGTCGAGCGTGTGGGCCGACTCGAAGAAGCCGTCGCCCGGCTGGCTGAAGCCCAGGCGCGATCCGAAGTGCTTCTGGCTGAGACGCGAGAGCGTGTGAGCCGACTCGAAGAAGCCGTCGCCCGGCTGGCTGAAGCCCAGGCGCGATCCGAAGTGCTTCTGGCTGAGACGCGAGAGCGTGTGGGTCGACTCGAAGAAGCTGTCGCGCAATTGATCGAAGCCCAGGCCCGGACGGAAAAGGCACAGCAGCGGATGGAGAAGGCACTGGTTCGATTAGATCGCCAGGTGGGAGGCCTGAGCGAAACGGTCGGAGGCGACATCGAAGATATAGCCTATATTGTGCTTCACGATGTTCTGCAGCGGGAGTTTGGTTGGAAAGTTGGAGTCTTGGAGCGGAGCTGGAAGGTCTGGGGCGGACGGGAGGTGGAAATCAACCTTCTGGGTCAGGCCCATGATCCTTCCCAACCGAACCGGGTCATCTGGATCGTGGGCGAAGCCAAGCACAACTTCACCCTGAAAGAAGCGCGAAAGTTCGCTCATCGCGTAGAGCAAGCGCGAAAGCATCTGGAGGGAACGGTGTTCCCCGTGTGCTTCTGCTACCGGGCGCGCCCGGAGGTTCAAGACTTCATCCTTGACAATGGGTTTGCCCTTGTCTTTTCGTATGGTCGGATGAAGATGAAGCGCTGACTCATGCCTGCCGGGCCAGAGCTGCGACCTTTTCGGCAGCATCCTTCATTCCCGTCGCCACAGTCAACGGAAGCCCGGATTGAGCCAGCAGCTCGCGGGCTCGTTCCACATTCGTTCCTTCCAGCCGCACAACGATGGGCAACCTGACGCCGATCTTTTTGGCTGCCTCAATGACACCCTCAGCCACGATGTCGCACCGGACAATGCCACCGAAAATGTTAATCAAGACGGCCCGAACATTCGGATCCGACAGAAGAATACGGAAGGCATTCTCCACCCGGGTCGTGGTCGCACTTCCTCCCACGTCGAGGAAATTGGCGGGCTCAGCTCCCGCTTGCTTGATGATGTCCATCGTGGCCATGGCCAGCCCTGCCCCATTAACCATGCACCCAATCGTACCGTTGAGCTTGATGTAATTCAGCTCGTACCTGGACGCCTCGACTTCGAGCGGTTCTTCTTCATGGAGATCGCGCAAAGCGGCGTATTCCGGATGGCGAAAGAGCGCATTATCATCGAAGGTGATCTTGGCATCGAGCGCATAAAGCTTCCCATCTTCCGTGAGCAAGAAGGGATTGACCTCGACCAATGAGGCATCGAGATCAACGAAGGCGCGATAAAGAGCTTGCATAAAGGCGGTCGCCGGTCCGATTAATTCCGGAGGCAATCCCAGCGCAAAGGCTAGCTTCCGCGCCTGGAAGGATTGAAATCCGAGGCTCGGAGAGATGTATTCTTTGAAGATCAGTTCCGGCGTCGTGGCAGCGACCTGCTCGATATCCATTCCCCCGGCGGGGCTGGCCATGAAAACAGGCCGTCGAGCGGCTCGATCAATGATGATTCCCAGGTAAAACTCGCGCTTCAGACGGAGGGCCTGTTCAACGAGCACGCGGCGAACCTCCCGCCCCGCCGGTCCGGTTTGCGCCGTCACCAGTTTCATTCCCAGCATCTGGCGGGCGATCTCATAGGCTTCATCCGGTGAGGCAGCGACTCTGATACCTCCGGCTTTGCCCCGGCCCCCAGCATGGATCTGCGCTTTCACCACAACCTTCTGGCCGAGTTTCTCAGCCAGAGCGCGAGCCGCCTCGGGCGTGTCGGCAACATCACCCTCGGGAACAGTCACTCCATATCGCTTTAACAGTGCCTTGGCCTGATATTCGTGGATTTTCATGACGATTTATCCGGCAATGATTTTTTTTCGTCCGCCACTCGCTCCAACGCGGCCGGACGAAGGCTGTGAGTCTAGCTACCGCTCGGCAACTCCGTCAAGCGAAATCCCAGGAGCACATGGCCGGGCGGCCGAATAAAACTGATCTCTTTTTCAGGATGCCACGTTCGGTACACGATCATCGTCAGATCGCATCTGTGCAGCCGGCTCAGATCATTGACCCGACTCATGCCGACCGACGGAATCCGTTGGGCGCCGCCAGCGCAATCCCAGCTTCTCCATCAGAGCGCGATCTCGATCCATCTCCGGATTGGGCGTGGTGAGTAATTTCTCCCCAACGAAGAGGGAATTGGCTCCGGCGAGGAAACACAGGGCTTGAGCTTCGTCCGAAAGGGACAGACGACCGGCGCTCAACCGGATGATTGACCCTGGCATGAGCAACCGCGCCGTGGCAATCATTCGCACGAGTTCCAGAGGATCAACCGGTGGTTGATCGGCCAGAGGTGTACCCGCCACCCGGACGAGCAGATTAATGGGTACGCTCTCGGGGTGAGGGCGCTGAAGAGCCAGTTGATGCAAGAGCCGGTAGCGGTCTTGACGACTCTCGCCCATTCCGATGATGCCCCCGCAGCACACGGCGATCCCGGCGCGACGCACGCGAGCCAGCGTGTCCAGCCGGTCCTTGTAGGTCCGGGTCGAGATGATCCGTGGGTAATACTCGGGCGATGTATCGAGATTGTGGTTGTAGGCTGTGAGGCCGGCAGCCGCAAGTGCCTGCGCCTGCTTCTCGCTCAGCATTCCCAGAGTGCAACACGCCTCCAGGCCCATCGCCCGCACCTGACGAACCATTTCCAGAATCCGCTCAAAGTCAGCCCCCTCCGGAGGTGTACGCCAGGCCGCCCCCATGCACAGTCGTGTCGCTCCTCGCGCCCGCGCCTGTCGAGCAGCGGCGATAACTTCGTCCACCGCGAGTAGCGGTGTGCGTTCAACGCCCGTGTGGTAATGCGCCGATTGTGGACAGTAGGCGCAATCTTCCGGACAGCCCCCTGTCTTGATACTCAAAAGCTGGCACGCCTGAACCTCCAGCGGATCATGGTGCTTCCGATGAACGATCTGAGCGCGAAAGATCAACTCCGGAAGCGGCAGGGTATAAATCGCTTCGATCTCCTCGATGGTCCAATCGTATCGGATCTCCGTCGTCATCGCCGTCGCTCCTCATGCTGAATCGTGCATGGGGGAGCACTCTAACAAACCACCATGAGAGAACGCAAGAAGCGATTTCTCGCCCGCGGATGACCCGGCTGTCCGTCATCTACATCCGGGATGTGGACCGTGGAGGAATGGGAAGAACACACGGCACGAGAGTGCAATTGCCTACGAGAGTACCGATTCCTCTGATCTCGGAGGGAGAGATTTATCTCTCCCCATGCAAAGCGCACCGCCTCATGACATTCAAACGCAGGACCATGAATCGGATTTCGCGCGCCAGCCGCTGTCGCTCTCCGGGATGAGTTGTTCGACTCAGCTCGCGGCGCAACTCACCCAGCTCACGCTGAAGCGAGAGTTCCAGCGGAGCGATTCCAGCATTCTTCAGAATCCTGTTTGCCAGTCGGCGTTCCGCCGGCTCCAACGGATCCGCTGTGAGATCAAGCGGCCGCCCTTTGAGCGCCAGGTTCTCGAATTCCCCGCGCTCGATAGCCTCCGCGATCTTGCGCTCGGCGATGAGCTGCAGAATATCAATTCCCTCGTTCTCCATCAGGGCTTCATCTTACCGCCGGTGAGCGAGTGCAGCCAAGACTTCGTCGCGCAAGCTGGCGACAGTCGGGATCGTTGCCCCGGCCGGGAGAGTCTTCTGGAGTCTTCTGGCGGAGGAGTCGAACCTCTTATCTCCACGTTCCCTCCCTTGAAAATGATCTCCAACGGATGAAAGGTTCCAATGGATCACTCATCATTTGGCCCTTCTCATCCGTTGGCAAACGCATTTTTCACCCCTCGTAGCGTGCCTGAGCACATGGGCGATTCCTCCCCAAATATCCCGGGAGCGCAGGCTTCCTGCCTGCTTATTTTGCCTCCGAGAGAAGGCCCGCTTGAAGGTGCGCTCCTCGTTTTCATCGTTCGCGACGCGCGTGAGGAGGATCCCCCACAAGGAGTCTCAGCCGGAAGGAGCGAAGCGGAGGCACAACTCGTCAAGCAGGACTTTGTTGGCTGCGGGAAAAGGGTAGCGAGATAGTTCATCGGGTCGAACCCAGCGCACGCGCTGGCAGCCAAGAGGTTTTGGCTCGCCTCCCTCATAGGTGCACTCGAAGACATGAAGCGTCACGCGAAGGTGCGAATAGGCATGGCGAATCGTCTTCCATTTCCGCCCCACGCAAACGGTGAGGCCGACTTCCTCTTTGATCTCACGAGCGCAGCAATGGCGCAGGGTTTCTCCCGGTTCGCGCTTACCGCCGGGAAATTCCCACAGCCCACCGAGCAGCCCTTTCGGGTACCGTTGGGCGATGAGAACCTTACCGTCCTTCCAGATTAAACCAATGGCGATGTCCTGATGCGGCAGCCGCTGCGGCGAGCTTTTGACCGGCAGCAGTGTGGGCGAGGAGAGTTGCCTCGCCTGACAGGCGAAATTCCAGCAGCAGAGATCGCATCGAGGCGCGCGAGGTGTGCAGATGAGCGCCCCTAGCTCCATCATCGCTTCGTTGAAAGCGCGTACCCGGTCACGGGGAAGAAGCTCACCAGCGAGGGCGCGCAGGCGGCCTCGAGTAGCCTCTCGGCGAGGATCCTCCCTCAGCCCGAACAGACGACAGAGCAGGCGAATCACATTGCCGTCAACCACTGGGACGGGCTGACCGAAGGCGATACTGGCAATGGCAGCCGCCGTGTATGGGCCGCAGCCGGGCAGTTTCCTCAGCTCCTCATAGGTTGACGGGATCACTCCTCCGGCTTCGCGCACGATCTGCCGCGCCGCCGCCAGAAGATGGCGCGCCCGAGCGTAATAGCCCAGTCCCTCCCACACCTTGAGCACCTGCCCCAGTCGCGCCCGCGCCAGCGTCTTAATATCAGGAAACGTCCGAAGGAACCGTTCATAGTACGGGAGCACGCGCTCTACCGGCGTTTGTTGCGACATGTATTCGACGACGAGGATCCGATAGGGATCGGTAGTCTGCCGCCAGGGGAGCTGCCGCTGATTCCGCTCATACCAGGCGAGTAATGAGCGTTGAAGACGATTTTTCAGAGCCCTGGTCAGCATCGCTGTGGTCTCTATGGCGCCAAGTCATCTTCGCCGGCCTCTCCACCATCCGCTTTGTCCTCGGGAGAAGAACGTACCGCCGTGCTCGCCCCGACGGCCACCGCGTCCTCCGAGGAGAAACGCCGCACGCGCCCACGACGTTCACGAAAAAACGCATAGAGGTACTGCTGGGCAACACCGGCGATGTCTCCGAATCGTCGTCGAGCCAGCGCCTGAATCTCCGAAGGGCGAGGGCGTTCGCCCAAGAAGTAAAGCTCCGTCATCGCCCGTTCAATCCATGTGTCCACGGGAAAAGCCTCCAATCGGTGGTAACCGAAGAGAAGAATGCACTCGGCCACCTTATCGCCCACACCAGGGAGCTGACGCAATCGTGCGCGAAGAATGTCCGTCGGTAGTTCTTCCCAGGATGTGACGTCGGAACGTGTCGCGAGAGTGTGCGCGACGGAGCGAACGTAAACATCCCGGTAACCCAACCCACACCCATGACGGAGATCACTCAGCCGCGCACGGGCGAGCGCCGCCGGTCGGGGGAATGTGTAAGCTCGTCCGAAAGGTGTTTCCAGCGGAGAGCCGTAGCGCTGACACAGGCGTTCGATGATCGAGCGAATCCGGGGAATGTGATTGTTGGCGGAAACGATGAAGGAAATGATCACCTCCAGCGGTTCCTGCCGAAGAATGCGAATCGTGGGATGGTCGGGCAGAAGCGGAGCCAGTATCGGATCGCGTCGAAGCCGCGCGAGCATCGCGGCATAATCACCCTCCAGATCGAAGTAGTGGGCGACCATCCGTCGCGGCTCCGAGGGAGGCGTGCCGCCGACAATTCGCGCCTGGAGCCCCTCACTCGTTTGCTTCACCCGGAGAGCGCATCCCCGAACGATGCCCCAATAGTCACGCGCGCCCAGGCGGTGCCAGCGAAAGCACTGTCCGCTCTCGAGTGTCCTCTCCAGATCAAACCCCTCGATCCGAAAGATTATGTCGCCGGTCTCTCTCATCGCATCGAGAATCCCCCGGGGAGGGAGCATTTTACCACAGACCATCTTCCCGGTACGCTGGTTTTGTTCACGCGATTGGCAGAAACGGTAGTTCCTCAGGTGGGAGATGGAGATGCTGAGAAACAGTGAACAACTCGACTTTTCAACGGACGACCTCTCCGATGGAAACGCGCACTCGCCGGA
>DATLZR010000083.1 GCA_035573895.1 Blastocatellia bacterium
TCGTCGTCAGTCCGGGAGTTCCTCTTACGCTCGAGCCGCTCGTGCGTGCCCGTGCCGCCGGTATTCCCATCATCAGCGAGCTGGAACTGGCGAGCCGATTCCTCACCGGAACCCTCGTCGCCGTGACCGGCTCCAACGGAAAGACGACGGTGACAACCCTCATCGGAGAACTCCTGGCCGCGGCGGGGCTGGAGACCTTCGTCGGCGGGAATATCGGTCGGCCGCTGACGGACTTCATTGGCCGGACGACGGAAGCGAGCGTCATCGTGGCCGAGGTGAGCAGTTTCCAACTGGAAGCGATTGAGACGTTCAGGCCTCAGGTGGCGGTGGTAACCAACATCAGTCCCGATCATCTCGACCGGCACGGAACGCTGGAGGCCTACATTCGCGCCAAGCGCCGCATCTTCCTCAATCAGCAAGAGCGGGATTGGGCCGTGCTCAATGCCGACGATCCGGTCGTGCGAGAAATGCGCGAGGCGACACCCGCGCGACCGATTTTCTTCAGCCGGAGAGAGCAACTGCACGAAGGCGTTTGCTTCCATGACGGGCGAATCGTTCTCCGCGCCGGAGGGGAGGAGCGGGAGCTGATCCGTCGCGAGGAGCTTCCGCTGCGGGGCTGGCACAACGTGGAAAATGCGATGGCGGCACTCGGAGCGGCGCTCGCCGCCGCATCCCTTTCTCGAGTCGGTATGGACGAACGGCACCGGGCGATGTCGGTGGCCGATCTTCTGCCGCTCAGCGATCACATGCCTTTTCGTCAGACCCTTCAGTGCTTCACCGGTGTGGAGCATCGGCTCGAATGGGTGGCGGCGATCCACGGCGTGGAGTACTTCAACGACTCGAAGGCGACCAACGTGGACTCGACCCTCAAGGCCCTGGACGCCTTCGAGGGGAACATCGTGCTCATCCTCGGCGGCCGAGATAAAGGAAGCGATTTCACCGTCCTCCGTCCGCTGGTCCAGCAGAAGGTCAAGCACATCATCTTGCTCGGCGAGGCCAGCGCCAAGATCGCTCAGGCTCTGGCGGGAACCGTCCCCATGACACCGGCGGCGACGATGGCCGATGCCGTGCGGTTTGCCGCCGAACGGGCCGAGCCGGGCGACGTCGTTCTTCTGGCACCGGCCTGTGCCAGCTTCGACATGTTCGACAATTACGAGCATCGCGGGCGCGTCTTCAAAGCTGAAGTGGAAAAATTGCGGAGGAACAACCGACCATGACGACGCGGGGAGAATCCCGGCTTTTTCCTCGCACGGTGGGGGCAACGCGGCTGGCACCGAAGCTGATCAGCGATAAGTGGCTGTTCACGCTCAGTGTCGGATTGGTCATTTTCGGCGTCGTCATGGTCTACAGCGCCTCGGCCGTGCTGGCGGAGGAACGATTCGACAGCCAGTACTACTTCCTCGTGCGTCAGGCCATGTGGGCGGTACTCGGACTGACCGGGCTCATCGGGGCCATGCACATTGACTATCACGTCTATCAGAGGCCGCGCGTGGTCTTTCTCATCCTGGGCGTATGTCTGGTCCTGCTCATCGCCGTCTTCTTTTTCCCGCCGGTCAATCACGTTCACCGGTGGATTCGCGTTCGCTCGTTTTCCTTCCAACCGTCGGAGCTGGCCCGCCTGGCGCTGATTATTTTCCTCGCCGCGTATCTGGACCGGCGGATTCCAGCGGGCATCAAGCAGTTCTGGATGACGTTGTTCCCGTGCGCCCTGGTGGCGGGACTTGTGATCGGGCTGATTTTGCTCCAACCCGATTTCGGCACGGCGCTCATGCTGGGTTTGATCCTGGCGACGATGTTGTTCATCGTGCGCGTTCCCCTGAAGCAGCAGGCGACGTTGCTCATTCCCCTGCCGCTGGTGATGTATCTGGCGCTCATTCGGGTTGACTGGCGGCTGGATCGCCTTCGCGCCTTTCTCGACCCCTGGCAAGACCCGCAGGGGCGCGGCTTTCAGGCCATTCAATCGCTGGTGGCGCTGGGCAGCGGCGGTCTCACCGGCGTGGGGTTTGCGCAGGGGAAACAGAAACTCTTCTTCTTGCCCGAACCCCATACGGATTTCATCTTCTCGCAAATCGGGGAGGAACTCGGATTGTTGGGAACCGGAGCGCTGGTCCTCGCGTTCGGGCTCATCTTCTGGCGAGGCGTTCGGATCGCCCTGCGGGCCCCGGACAGTTTTGGGATGCTGCTGGCGACCGGGATCATCGCTTCGATCACGCTCCAGGCCCTTTTCAACATGAGTGTGGCCGTGGGCCTGCTGCCGATTAAAGGGATGCCGTTGCCGCTCATCAGTGCCGGCGGATCGTCCCTTTTCATGACGCTGACGATGATCGGCATTTTGCTCAACATCGCCGAACAGGGGAAAGAGGATGCCGATTAAAGTTCTCATCGCTGCTGCTGGAACCGGCGGACATATTTTCCCCGGCATTGCCGTGGCGAAGGAATTTCGCCGCCGCGATCCCGATGCCGAGATCGTCTTCGTGGGGACGTCGGCCGGGCTGGAGACGAAGATCGTTCCCCGCGAAGGGTTCGAGCTGGAGCTGATTGACATCGCCGGTCTCGCGCGCGTGGGACTGCGGGCCATGCTGCGGACGGTGCTCCGGCGGCTGCCGAAGAGTCTCTTTCAGAGCTGGCGACTGCTGCGCCGTCGCCGACCGGACCTGGTCATCGGTATCGGCGGATACGTATCGGGGCCGGTCGTGCTCGCCGCCGTCCTCTGTGGTATTCCCACGATGATCATCGAGCCCAACGTGTCCCCCGGTCTGACCAATCGGATTCTGGGACGCCTCGTTTGCCGGGCCGCCGTGAGCTTCCCGCAAACGCTCGCCTCCTTCGGCGACAAAGGTCGGCTGACGGGCAATCCCGTGCGACCGGAATTCTTCGCCTGCGCCGAGGCGTCACGACCTCTCGCGGCGACGACGCGGCGGCACCTTCTTGTTTTCGGCGGCAGTCAGGGGGCACACGCCATCAATCAGGTGATGGTGGAGGCGCTGCCCATTGTTTACCGACGGCTGACGAACGAGCGACCGGATCTGGAGTTGACCGTCACGCATCAAACGGGAGAACGGGATTACGCTTCGGTGCGCGCGAGCTATGAACACCTCGGGTTGGGAGATCGGGTCCAGACGGTTGTTTTCATTGACCGGATGGCCCAGGAGTTCGCGCGCGCCGATTTGATCATCTCGCGGGCGGGAGCCACGACGATCGCCGAGCTGACGGCCGCGGCCAAGCCGGCGATTCTCATCCCCCTGCCCACGGCGGCGGACGATCATCAGCGAAAAAATGCCGAGGCGCTCCAGCGTGCGGGAGCCGCGCGGTGTTTGCTCCAGGCCGAGGCGACTGCCGAGCGGCTGGCCGAGGAAATCCTGACGCTCATCGCGGATCCGGAGAAGCTGAGAGCGATGTCCGAGGCGAGTCGCAAACTGGCGACGCCGGACGCCGCCGCCCGGATTGTTGATCTCGCCTACGATGTCCTCAAAAGCGGCGCGCGGGACTCGACCCGGGCCGCATCGGCGACGCCGGATCGCCCGGCAGTCCGTTGTCTGGCGACCGCATGGATCGCAGCGCTGATTGTGGTGGGCGCGATGGGCTGATCTCTCATCGGCTTATGCTCAAACGCATACGACACGTGCATCTGGTGGGAATTGGCGGAGTCGGCATGAGCGGCATCGCGGAGTTGCTGCTCAATCAGGGGTATCACGTGACCGGCTCGGACCTGAAAGCCTCCCCCGTGACCGAGCGATTGCAACGGCTCGGCGCCCACATCCGGATCGGTCATCGCGCCGAGAATGTGGGTTCGGCCGATGTCGTCGTCTACTCGACGGCGGTGCGATGGGACAATCCCGAACTCGTGGAGGCGCGTCAGCGACAGATTCCCGTCATTCCCCGGGCCGAGATGCTCGCCGAGTTGATGCGGCTGAAATACAGCATCCTCGTCGCCGGTTCGCATGGGAAGACGACGACGACATCAATGATCGCCACCGTTCTCGCACAGGCCGGACTCGATCCCACCATCGTCGTGGGGGGACGGCTCCGCGCGCTGGACAGTCACGCCAAGCTCGGCAGCGGCGAGTTCATCGTCGCCGAAGCCGATGAGAGCGACAAATCCTTCCTCAAACTGACCCCGACGTTCGCCGTGGTGACGAACATTGATCGGGAGCATCTGGATTTCTATCGCGATCTGGAGGAGATTCAAGAGTGCTTCGTTGAGTTCGTCAATCGGGTGCCGTTTTACGGATCGGTGATCGCCTGTCTGGATGACCCGAATATCCAGGCCATCATTCCGCGCGTGACGCGGAAACTGATCACCTACGGTCTCTCCTCGCAGGCCGACGTGACGGCGGTGGAGGTGGACATGCCGGATTGTTTCCACGCCGCATTCACGGCGCGGTGGCGGGGCGAGCCGCTGGCGCGAATTGAGATGAGCGTCTCCGGTCTTCACAACGTCTACAATGCGCTGGCCGCGGTGGCTCTTTCACGGGACCTGGATATATCGCCGGAGATCACGGCCAGCGCCCTGGCCGAATTCCGGGGTGTGGACCGTCGCTTCCAGGTGAAGGGGGAAGTGAACGACGTCCTCATCGTGGACGACTACGGACACCATCCGACCGAGATCAAAGCCACTCTGGCTACCGCGCGCGGATGCAACAGGCGCACCGTCGTCGTCTTTCAGCCGCATCGCTATACGCGCACGAAGTTTCTCATGGACGAATTCGCCCGCGCTTTCTACGATGCCGATGTATTGCTCATCTGCGACATCTATCCGGCGAGCGAGGATCCGATCGAGGGGGTGACGGCGCAGGTTCTGGCCGAACGCATTCAGAGCTTCGGCCACAAGGATGCGCGCTACGTCGGAGGTTTGGACGAAGCGGTCGAGGCGCTCCTTTCGCTGATTCGTCCGGGCGATCTGGTGCTCACACTCGGTGCGGGGAACGTCTATCAGGTCGGAGAGAAGTTGCTCGCTCAGTTGGGAGGAAAGTGAGATGGCATCGGAACTGGGTCCACAGGTTGTTACACCGAGGAAGCGTCCGCGGGCCAGGACCTGGCCGCGCAGCCAGCAAGTCAGCGGCCGCGATCGTCGCCAGCCCGGGGCGCTCAGAAGCTGGCTGAGGGAGATGGGGCGGCGCGTGTCCGGTTCATTCCTTCTCCCGGCAGTGCTTCTGGTCGGACTCGCGATGGCCGCCTATGCGGTGGTGACGAGTTCCGCCTTCTCGCTGAAAAAGGTGATCGTGACGGGAACGTCGCAACTGAGCAGTGAGGACATCGAATCGCCCGTGCGCGAGCGGCTCCGCCAGAGCATCTTCGCCGCCGACCTCGAGACTCTCCGCGAGGAACTGAAGAAGATTCCTCTCGTCAAGGAAGCCGAGATCAGTCGCCTTCTCCCCGACACCATCATCGTGCGCCTAACCGAGCGAACGCCCGCGGCGCTGGTGGCACGACTCAATCACACGCCGGTGGTCGTGGACGAGGAAGGGGTGATCCTGGGCGATTATCACCTGCTCGGAGAGACGACGATGCCGCTTCTGGTCGGTTGGGACGAAGAGGAGTCCGACCGCGCGGCGGATGAGAATCGCCGTCGCGTGGCGTTTTATCGTCAGCTCCGGGACGTACTGAGCCGTCCGCCCGACTTGTGGAATAAGATTGACCAGGTCAACCTTCGCACTCTGGACGACGTCGTCATTCACCTGACCGAGAGTCCGGAGACGCGCCTGCATCTGGGGAACAAAGATTTCCGCAGCCGGCTCGAACTGGCCCTTGCCATCCTGGAAGCTCTTCGGAAGCATGACGCCGCCGGACTGCGTCGGCTGGGGATTATTCCCAGCGAGGAAATGCTCCAGGGAGATGTCACCGTCAGTTATCTCGATGTATCACAACCGACGCGAGTGGTGATCCGGCTCGCCGAGGTCACGCGCAACCCCTCCATCCCGTCTGATGAGAAAGCACAAGCTCCGGTTCCATCCTCCAAGGGGATGTCACGTTCTGCTGCGACTCGTGACGCTCTGATCAAACGACATCGAACGAGGTGACTTATGGCCAGACAAGAATCGCACATCTTCGGAGTAGACATCGGGACCACCCGTACCACGGCCGTCGTCGCTGAAATGAACGACGAGGGCAAACTGGAAATCATGGGCGTTGGGGTGGCCGAATCCCGGGGTTTGAGGAAAGGAGTCATCGTCAATCCCGAAGCGGCTGCCGAACCGATTCGACGCGCTGTCGAAGAAGCGGAGCGGATGTCGGGATTGATCGCCGAATCGGTTCACGTCTCCATGTCGGGGACGCTGCTGAAGGGATTGAACAACCGGGGGATCATCGCCATCACCAGCGCCGATCGGCGGATCACCCGGGCCGACATCAAGCGGGTCATCGAGACGGCCTGCGTCGTGAGCCTGCCGGGAGGCCACGAGATCATTGATGTACAGCCCCAGGAGTACATCATTGACGGGCAAGATGGCATCAGTGATCCGCTCGATATGCTGGGAACCCGTCTGGAGGTCGCCGTCCATATCATTACCGGACCGATTACGGTCCGACAAAACATCGTCAGCGCCGTCAACCGCGCCGGACTGCTGGTGGCGGATGTGGTGCTGGAACCCGTCGCTGCTGCCGAAGCGACGCTGACCGAGGACGAACGCGAGTACGGATCAGCGGTGATCAACATCGGCGCGGAGACGACCAGTCTGGCGATCTACCAGCGAGGAGCGGTACAGCATACGGCCATCTTCCCCCTGGGGGGAACACACTTCACCAACGACATCGCCTTCGGGCTGAGAACGCCCATTCCCGAGGCCGAGCGGATCAAGCGGACCTACGGCTGCGTTCTGCCATCGCTGGCCGCCGAGAGCGACGAGGTCATCGAAGTCCCCAGCGTCAGTCGGCGACCGCCGCGAACGCTCTCGCGCCAGATTCTCTGCGAGATCTTGCAGCCGCGTGCCGAGGAGCTGCTCGGCGTGGTCTACGATGAGATCAAACGGGCGGGCTACGAGCGGGAACTCTCCTCCGGGATCATTCTCACCGGCGGGGGCGCACTGCTGCAGGGGCTCGCCGATCTCGCCGAACAAGTATTCGATCATCCGACGCGGCTCGGTTATCCCCTGGGCATCAGCGGCCTGTCCGATGATATTAATGGGCCGATTGCCACAACCGCCATCGGACTGGTCCTCATCGCCCACCGCGGACGGATGGGCCACTACTACCGAACGCCGTCGCAAGCCAAGGCGATGTCCCGAACGGCCGCTCGTGTCAAGAGCTGGCTGGGAAACTTTTTGTCCTGATGGAAGAGTCCGGGGATTTCCAGATGATGCAAGGGATCGAAGACTATCGCTCGTGGTGGTGAGGTCCCCAGCACGACTCATCCGGAACCAAGCCTCGACAAAGACGAGGCTCATGATTTCGCTCACACAAAGTGAGCGGGAACTCAATAACAGTGAGGAGGTAAAATGATGCCAGCGGAGACGAAACCGGCAACCAACATCCTGAGATTAGACTTTGCCGACGAAGCCACCAACGGCGCCGTCATTAAAGTCATCGGCGTCGGCGGGGGCGGCGGCAATGCCGTCAACCACATGATCGAGGCCCAGATTGATGGGGTTCAGTTTATCGCTGCCAACACGGATCTGCAGGCCCTGAGAATGTCCAAGGCCCCGATTAAACTGCAAATCGGGGCCAAGCTGACCAAAGGCCTGGGCGCGGGCGCCAATCCCGAAATCGGTCGTCAGGCGGCGCTGGAAGACACCGAGAAGATCCTCGAAGTCCTCGAAGGAGCGGACATGGTCTTCATCACCACTGGCCTTGGCGGAGGGACGGGGACGGGAGCTGCTCCCATCATCGCCAGCCTGGCCACCGAAATCGGCGCCCTGACCGTGGCCGTTGTCACCAAGCCCTTTCACTTCGAGGGACGCCGCCGTATGCTCCAGGCCGAGCAGGGAGTCCGCGAACTTCGGGAGTGCGTGGACACGCTCATCACCATTCCCAACGAACGGCTCCTCTCGGTGGTGGATCGGAATGTCTCTCTGGTGGATGCCTTCAAGATGGCCGACGATGTTCTCCGACAGGCCGTTCAGGGAATCTCCGACCTGATCACCGTGCCCGGGCTCATCAATCTCGACTTCGCCGACGTCAAGACGGTCATGTGCGGGATGGGCATGGCGCTCATGGGCATCGGCACCGGCACCGGCGAAAACCGCGCTCTCGATGCAACAAAGAAAGCGGTGTCCAGTCCTCTGCTGGAGGAGACTTCGATTGAAGGAGCCAAAGGCGTCCTGATCAACGTGACGGGAGGACCGGATCTCACGCTCCACGAGGTCAACCAGTCCATCTCGATGATCCGGGAGATCGTCCACGAGGACGCCAATATCCTCGTGGGAGCGGTGATTGACGAGGGCATCAAAAACGAGATGCGCATCACGGTGATTGCCACCGGTTTCGATTACTCGGCGTCAGCGGCAAACACGCCGGTGGCCACGCCGACCACGCGCGCGACCGGTTCACGCCTGTCTCAGCAATCGCTCCTTGGCTCCGACGCATTACCGGGGAATCCCTCGCGCTCTCACTCGGATCTCGATGTGCCCGCGTTCATTCGCAAGAAAGCCGATTGATGCCGAGAGGATTCGCCCGCGCAGTTCAGGGAGCGATCTTCCCGGTGACCTCCTTCTGCGGCATGGAGGGGAACCGGCAGAGTTACGCCGCAGGCTGACCGACAGGGCATCGCGATGGGGGCTGACGGTGCTGTGACAACGGGATCGTCTCCGCTGGGGCCACCGTGAGGCCGTTGGAAACGTTCGCACATCCCGGGACGCCTCGCCTCTGCCCCCCGCGATGACTCTCTGATGGAGGCCGACGACGCAGCATGGGCGCCTTCATGCGGGTGAAAGAACAAAACCGCCCCGCGCACACAACCTCAGCGGTCGCCTTGATGATCCGACCGTCGGCCTGCCCGGGCGACAACCTGATCGAGCGCCTCGTCAATGGAAACGACGTCGGGCAGAGGCGTGGTCGTCGTCATGATGAATCCGGTCGAGGATCGGGCCGTCAGACTCCCGTGCGTGCCCTGAAGCCGAACGATTCGATCGAACGTTGAAGATCCAAAGAAGTAGCCATCGTCGAGGCTCAGAAGAAGATCCGCCGGGTTTTCCACCGGCCCATCAAATGCTCTCACCAACCGACGCAAGGCATCAGGATAGGGACCATCGGCAGTGGCGATGAAAAGTTCGTTCTGTCGGATGAAACCGTCGGCTTCGATCTTCCCTTCCCGGGTCAGTCGTTGCACAAGCGGCAGCAACCGAAGCGGATCCCCCTCGAGTGCCTCATAGCGATAGGCGTCCCGCTCCCGGTCAAAATGAATGCGAGCCCGGCCCCTCCGTCCTTCAACAAGTACCCCGCTGCCATCCCGGTAGACGGCCAAATCCACTCCTTCCAGATGCACGAGCCGCCGGGCAAGCTCCGGGACATCCTCGCGCCGGGCATACAGAGCAACAGCGCCGATGAGCCCATAGCGCGGGATGACAACCGCTTTTTCCGGGCCCAGGCGATCGGCGAGCCTGTATCCCTGCGCCTGAAGAAAAGCTTCCAGAGGCACACGCCGACTGGGCACAAGCGTATTCCCGTGATCGGAAAAAAGCGTGATCTCCAGACGCCCCTCGCTCGTCAGAAACAACTCCCGTATCAGAGCATCAATCATCAACAGATACGGTCGAGCTTTCTCCGGCGAGCGAACATGGAGCATCGAATCGGTCGTCGCAAGATGCGCGATAAATACTCGCGCGCGCGTCCGAAGAAATGACCGATGCAGTCGCACCAGATCATCGCGCAACGCGCGCCCCGGAATCACAAAAGCCGGACCGCGCAGCCATCCGGGAAAGTCATAGTCGAGTAACCGATGGTAGGAGGTATCTTGCCGGAGGGTGACGGAAATCCCGCCGCGAAGCCGATTCTCCTTTCGGTCGAAGTACCGGTTCTCATATCCTCGCACGGGGGGAGCCCGCAAAACGGTGGCGAGCGCGAGTTCGGAATCCGCGGGGAAGGTGCTGATCAATTTGCTCGGCGCATGAAATTCATGGAAAAAGCCCTGGTTCCAGAGATCGCGAATGACCTCATAGGGCACACCATCGAGGCACAGCACGAGATGTCGTCCACCCTCCGAGACGCCGTTTGGCCGAAAGAAATCGGCGGTGAGTTCAGGACCGAGGACTCTCGTGAGCCGCTCGGCGCGACCATCGAAATCATCGTCGAGCTGAACGATTCGCTGCTCCGGGCGCGACGGTCGGTGATACTCCCAGCGGTCGGGCCGACCGTCCCGGTTGCGATCCTCCTGGCGGAGAAGCGCAAGATCAATCGGCAAGAGTCGCCCCCACTGATAGAGAGGGACAGCCGCACCGGCGAGGATGGAGATCGCGAACGAGACAGCCAGCACTCGACCCACCGACATCATAATCGAATCACGTTCGCACAATTTCCGAGATCGCGAGTAGCGTTGCGCACATCCACGACGACCCGCGCGCGCTCAACGACACGACGGTAGTCGAACGCCGAGTGATCGGTATGGATGAGAATGCAATCGGCCGCCTGAAGAAGTTCGTCCGACAGTTCGATAGAGGTCAGCACCGTTGTGTTGACGGTGACCTGGGGGATGTAAGGGTCGGCATACGACACCCGCGCTCCCCGACGCAGCAGCCCTTCTATGATGGCCAGTGCGGGTGATTCTCGGACATCGGCCACGTTGCGCTTGTAGGCCACGCCGAGCACAAGCACGTGCGAGCCGTTGACGGGCTTCCCCTGCCCGTTGAGCGCCTCCGCGACCATATCAACCACGTAATGGGGCATGAAGGAATTGATCTCCTGGGCGACGCCGATCAGCCGGGGTTCAAATCCGTGGAGTCGCGCCTTCCAGGTGAGATAGCTCGGATCCACCGGAATGCAATGGCCACCGATGCCCGGCCCCGGATAAAACGGCATGAAGCCGAAGGGCTTGGTGGCCGCCGCCGAGATCACTTCCCACACATCCATCGAGAGAGCACGACACAGCAACGCGAATTCATTGGCCAGAGCAATATTGACGGCGCGGAAGGTGTTCTCCAGAAGCTTGGCCGCCTCAGCGACACGAGCCGACGACACGCGATGGACGGTCGTCACAATCCGACGATAAAGCTGTTCGGCCAGGTCGCCACTGGTGCGACTCACTCCGCCGACGATCTTGGGAATGTCCCGCAACAGGTAAACCGTATTGCCCGGATCAATCCGTTCCGGGGAATAGGCGAGGAAGAAATCCTCATCCAGTTTCAATCCCGTTTGCTCGAACAGCGGCAGCAACATTTCCTCGGTGGTTCCGGGATAGGTCGTGCTCTCGAGGATCACGAGCTGACCGTGATGAAGATAGTGCTGCGTTTGAGCGGCCGCGAGCCGGATGTAGGAGATATCGGGCTCGCGCGATTTATTCATCGGCGTGGGAACGCAGATGAGCACCACATCGGCCCGGGCCAGTGGAGTAAAATCAGCCGTGGCATGAAACCGCCCTGCCCGTACCACAGCGTCCAGGCGTTCGGGGATGACGTCCGAAATGTAGCTCTTCCCTGCCCTCGCCTGTTCAACCCGATCCACATCCACATCAATTCCCGTGACGGAAAAACCCGCCTCTGCAAATGCCACCGCCAGCGGCAATCCCACATACCCCAGCCCGATAACGGCGATCTGTGCGCTCGTTGTCTCGATCTTTGCGGCCAGTTCTTGAGACGATTCCCGTTGACGGCTGCTCATTACGCTCAGGCCTCCTGGGGTTTGATGTAGAGGAGGTATTATTGCCAACGCAGCGCGCCTACGCCAGAAAAAGACGCACAACCAGTGGCCTACTCCGGATGAGCAGAAGAGCTGGCAACAGCAGCTTTCCAAACATCGTCAGGATAGAGGCAGCCGTTTCTCGGCGCTCTTTCTGGCGTGAAGCTCTCTGATCGGGTGGGCCTGGAAGACCCGAGCGACATCATTCGGTGGCAAGACGTGAGTCCTCTGCCCGGCAGACCCCTCCGGGACTTTCGCCCTGAACCTGCGCGCTCTGGCGAAATTGTCTCCGCCCCCGGCACCGCGCTGATGCTCGCTCTTTGGCCTTCCTCGATCAGATCTTCACACACGCAGCGGTTGCACCTGCGATCGGTGAAAAAGGATGTTGACACCCCCTTCCCATGTGGCCTACTATACCGCGCTGTATCTAACGCGGGCGTCTCCAGAGGCGAGGCCCGGAAGGTGCTGTGTGACGTATGAGAAGACCCCGGCGCTCACAGGCTAATTTCGATGACGACTCGGCTCCACTCAGGGGCGCTGGCCTGGACGGTGAGCGTCACCTAGAGCGTCGTGAATCGGTGAGAGAACGGCCAATGCGCGCACCGGCGCTTCTCGCCGAACGACACACCGGGACGAAGGAAAGAACTGGATGCCCCAACCTTTCTCTGCCGTAGAGTGCAGTAGCGCGGCTGGACGAAAGAAGTCGCCACCATGTGCGAGGGTCTCCAGAGTGAAGGACAGATTCTCACCGGCCCGCTCTTGAACGAACCGATGTGGGTAGTGACCGTGCGCGGGAAGGAGTCAGAGGCATGGATCGCCCGACCGGTCGGCGCACAGTCGGAACCGTTCCGCAAGATCACCGCGTCCCACATGGACGTTCCGACCCTGGAGGACCTCACGCAGTTGAAACACTCGCGCAAGGTCACCATCTCTGCTGGCGCAACCACGAAGGCCCGCGATCCCGGACGCACGGCACACCGCAAGGCCACACATTTTTTTAAGGACGCAAGCCGGATGAACTCCAACTCAGATGTTACGTCCTGCCGCTGATGAGGTGAAACCAATGGGTGCGCAGTCAAGGAAAAACTCCAAACCTCCGGATGGGAGCGGCGCCACCGTCGGCTACGAGGCTATGGAAAATGAACATCCGATTGTCAGCACAATCAAATAGGGGTGGTGCCACCGTCGGCTACGAGGCGGAACTGTGGCGCATGGCCGACGCCCTGCGCGGCTCGATGGACGCCGCCGAGTACAAACACGTCGTCCTCCGTCCAATCTTTCTCAAAGGAGGCGAATTGCCGACCTGTCTCTCCATCGCCTGCCGGAATCCAGCCAAGATGAACCTGGCGATTCGGGGAATTGACGGCGGCACTGAGCAGCACGACGCCTTCCCAGGCGACCGCTTCCCCGACCTCGAAGCTGATTACGTCCTGGCCAACGCACCCTTCAATAGGAAGGAGTGGGGCGGCGAGCGGCTGTTAGCGGGCACAGGGAGCGATGGGAATTAATATAATGACCTTCGCAGACAGGAATAGCTGTAGGGGCGGATCCTTCTTTGAGGCTGCGCTGGCTGTCCCCGCGGAGGAGATCGAGTTCCTCTTCTCAGAAAGGATCCTTCTTCCATGGGCAGAGCATATCCTGAATCCCAGGCGGCTTCGCGGCAGCGACTTCTTGATGCGTTGGTCGCAAGGCCGGTGGAGTGAAGAGCTGGTCGTGCAAGCTGTGAACAAAACCCGCCGATATTTCGCCTTGCCGTATGGTCCAAGCGGGACGGCTCCGAAAGGCGATGTCCGAGAGTTCGAGCTTTACTTTGAGCGTCTGGAGAAGGCAAGCCTCGGGAAGATGAAGCGGCCGGATTTACTGATATTCCGCACAGCCGACAGGGTCGAGATCGAGAAGCTCGTAGGCGATCTAGGCGGTCTGAAGGAGCTTCCGTTCACGGGCGAAAACGATCCACGTATGGTCAAAATTCTTGCTCTTGCGGTTGTGGCGGCGGAATGCGAAAACAGCTTGTGGATAGCGAAAAAGATGCCCGACTACGGGAAGGTCCTAACACCACAGCGGAGGCTTGCGGGAAAGTTAGGGTTGAAGAAAAATGCCATTACTCCTACAATTGTTTTGAAACATGAGGACCGAGAACCATTGAGGGAGTGGCAGAAAACTCACGGGATTCCTGTACATATTTGGCACCTTTTCTACGACCTGGCTTTTGGGATCTCCCTCGATGATGCCGAACGACTTATTAGGGAGGGCTACATTGAGGGAACGAGGCAAGTATTTCAAGCACCTGGGGGTGCCACAACGCAGAAAATCATCTACAAAATCTACTACCAACACGCCTTTTGTTTGGGCGAAGTCGTCGAGACACCGCGACTGGTCGCTGCAAGCATCACCGACGACAACGGTCATATCCTACCCTACGTTAGATTCGAAGGCGGAAGGCTCGATTTGTCGTCTCAGGCCCTCGACGTCTTAAAAAGGCTTGCGCAGAGGAATCCGGAGCAGCGCCGATGATGAGAGCACAACAGAAGTTCCCTCCAAGCGGTCCTGAGCGCGAAGCGCTGAGGGAAAGGGGGCAGTTTTGGACCCCTGATTGGATCGCCGAGGCAATGGTCGGTTATGTTCTTGCAGGCGGAAGCGACACCATCTTTGATCCTGCTGTCGGCGCAGGTGCCTTTTTCCGGGCAGCAAAAGTGGTCAGCCGACAACTTGGGCGAACGTGCAAGCTTATGGGCACAGAGGTGGATGAAGAGGCGCTTAAAGAGGCGCAGGCCAGCGGCCTATCCGAAAGTGACCTGGCCCTGGTGGAGCTTAGGGACTTCGTACTGAATCCCCCGGCAGGTCCATTTGAAGCGATTGTTGCTAATCCGCCTTACATCCGGCATCACCGTCTTACGCAAACGCTTAAGGGACAGTTGCGCGACCTTGGCAAGAAAATCATCGGCCAGTCACTGGACGGGCGGGCTGGGCTTCATGTCTACTTCCTGCTCCGCGCGCTTGAGCTTCTTGAGCCCGAACGAGGACGACTGGCCTTCATCATATCGGCAGATATTTGTGAAGGCGTGTTTGCCTCAATTCTCTGGGATTGGATCAGCCGACGCTACCGGATTGAGGCGGTGGTGACTTTCGCCCCAGAGGCGTCCCCTTTCCAGGGGGTGGATACGAATCCCATCATCCTGATGATTCGCCGGACGGCTCCGGCGCCGCATCTTCTATGGGCTCGTTGCACGGAACCGGGGACCGCCGAGCTGAAGCGCTGGACCCTCTCCGGGCTGCGCTACCGGCCGACCAGCAGCTTGGAGGTTTTCGTGCGCAAGCTCGATGAGGCTCTGGCGACGGGGCTGTCGCGGTCTCCGCGCGAGGCGGGCCTCAATGGGCCACGGCTTGGAGATTTCGCCAGTGTTCTTCGAGGCATCGCCACGGGCGCCAATGAATTCTTCTTCCTTACCCGCAAGCAGGGCGAAGCGCTGGGGATTCCGGATGAATTTCTCCGTAAGGCCATCGGCCGAACCCGCGATGTGCCGGGCAGTGTAGTGGACGAGAGATTGCTCGCCGAACTTGAAGCCTTGGGTCGGCCAACGTTGCTTTTCTGCCCGGATGGTCGCAGGCTCGATCAATTTCCTCCCGCTGTGCGGCGGTATCTCGAGGAGGGAGAGAGGAAAGGGCTTCCCAGGCGGCCACTTTTGGCAACCCGTCGGCCCTGGTACAAGATGGAAGTAAGAAAGGCTCCGCCGATCCTTTTTGCCTACCTCGGTCGCAGGCATTCGAGATTCGTGAGAAACCTTGCCGGTGTAATACCACTGACGGGCTTTCTGTGCGTGTACCCTCGGTCTGATGACCCGGCGTTTCTGGAAAAACTGTGGTCCGTACTGAGTCACCCCGCGACGTTGGAGAACTTAACTTTCGTGGGCAAGTCCTACGGGTCGGGCTGCATTAAGGTTGAACCCCGAGCGCTCGAACGCCTCATTTTGCCGGAGGATGTTGTCAGGAAGTCTGGACTGACGATACCACGGCGCAGTGTCCAAGAAGTCCTACCACTGCAATGGGTGCCGCGCATTGGAGGCTGATGAAGGTGCAATCACAGGTAGCTTTCCATCCTCTTTCAGTGGAGGACGGTTGGGGTGAGGGCAACCCTGTGATGGCGGTGTATGCAGACATTCCAGGGTTTTGCATGGGCGCTGCACGGGAGGAGATCCGCCAGCACGGCTACGTCCTCACCCCCGGCCGCTACGTGGGCGCGGCCGTAGAGGAGGAAGACGACGAGCCCTTCGAGGTGAAGATGGCGCGGCTCGTGGCCCAGCTCCGCGAACAGCAGGCCGAGGCGACACGGTTGGATATAGCAATTTGGAAAAACTTAGGGGAACTCGGGTATGAATGAGACCTTATTAACCGAAGGGGCGAGTTCGTTTAATAACTCCAAGGCTTATTTAACGAAATGACAATAAGGAGATTCTCATGCGGCGTGGCTTGACGGGACGTTATGAGATAAGCAATGTGGGCGGCGAGACCATCCGGGCATTCATTCCTTATCCGCTCCCGCCGAAACCGCCGCTTCAATTTGACACTCAGCGTCAACAACTGCTAGAACGCGCAACCGTAGCCTTAGGTCGGTTAGATAGCGTGACCTTGCTTTTGCCCGAACCTCATCTATTTCTCTATGCCTATGTGCGCCGAGAGGCAGTTTTATCTTCGCAAATTGAAGGGACTCAATCTTCATTAGCGCAGTTGCTGCTCTTCGAGCTGGAAGAAGCGCCGGGAGCGCCTCTTGATGATGTGATCGAGGTATCCAATTACGTGGCTGCCCTTGAGCATGGTCTCAAAAGGCTTAAGGAAGGCTTTCCGCTTTCGAATCGGCTTATTCGCGAGATGCACGCGATCTTGCTCTCCAGGGGGCGTGGAAGTGAAAGATCGCCGGGGGAATTCCGCCGTACTCAAAACTGGATTGGAGGAACCCGGCCTGGGAATGCCCACTTCGTGCCCCCTCCTCCGCATTACGTAGAAGATTGCATGGCCCAACTGGAGCGATTCCTTCATCCAGAAGGCAATCCATATCCTGCTCTGGTGAAAGCTGCGCTGGCACATGCGCAATTTGAAACCATTCATCCTTTTCTCGATGGCAACGGGCGCATTGGACGGCTTTTGATTGCATTTATTCTTCACCACGACCGGCTGTTGTCTCAACCCTTGCTGTACCTCAGCCTTTATTTTAAGCAGCACCGCGCCGAGTATTATCGTCTCCTCGATCTTGTGCGTACCGAGGGCGATTGGGAAAGCTGGTTGGATTTTTTCCTGGAGGGCGTGGAGCAAACGGCAACCAACGCCGTCGTAACCGCCCGACGCCTGCTGGCGCTTTTCCGGCAGGACGAACAAGCCATTCAAGGCTCACGGCGAGCAGCTTCTACGGCTTTGCGCGTGTTTCGGGTGCTCTGCGAACGCCCACTGGTGACTGTGAACCAGGTCTGTGCGCGTACTCAGCTCTCTTTTCCTGCCGCTGCGCGCGCCCTGGAGATATTGGCAAGCCTGAACATCGTCCGCGAGATCACTGGTCAGCGTCGCAATCGCGTGTTTGCCTATCAGAAGTACCTGGAGATTCTGAGCGAAGGGACCGAAATAAGTGACGACAGACGAAGGGATCGGAGTTGAGTTGCGCGCCCAGCAGGCGGAGGCCCGCCGCCCGGATGAAGCCATTTGGAAGAACCTGAAGGAGTTAGGATATGACCCTTGAGCGACTGTTGAAGGAGAAGCGGGAGGAGATCCTTAAAATCGCTGCCAAGCACGGCGCCCGCAACGTGCGCGTGTTTGGATCCGTCGCCCGCGGCGAAGCGGACGAGCAAAGCGACATAGACCTCATTGTGGAGTTCGAGCCCGGCCGGAGTCTCCTCGACCACGCGGCCCTCTGGCTCGAGCTGCAGGAACTGCTCGGGTGCAAGGTGGATGTCGTGAGCGAACGTGGCATCCAGCCGCGCATTCGTGATCGGGTATTGCGCGAGGCGATTCCCCTATGAGGGATCCCAAAGAGCGCCTCAGGGACATCCTGGATGCCATCGCCCGCATCGAGCGCTATGCCGCCCGCGGCCGTCAGGCGTTCGAGCAGGACGAGCTGATCCAGGTCTGGATTATTCACCACCTTCAGGTCATTGGTGAGGCCGCGGCCAATCTCGGCCGGGATTTTCACCAGGCGCACCCAGAGGTGCCGTGGCCTCAAATCGTTGCCATGCGCAATGTGCTGGTTCACGAATACTTGGGAGTGGATCTTGAGGAAGTCTGGAGGACGGTGGAGCACGACCTGCCTGCCTTAAAGCAGGCTATTGGGAGGCTTTTAGAGACGCTGGAGGAATGAACATCACATCCGTGTGCAGCGCTCGTGAACAGCATGCCGAGGCACGACGGGTGGAGGATCCAGAAAAACCTGAAGGAGCGGGGGTATGGTGGGTGAGTGGCAAGAGTTAGCCATTGGTGATTTGGCTGATCTGCATACGGAGCAGGTCAACCCAATGGAGCATCCTGATACTCTTTTCCAGCATTTCAGTATTCCGGCCTTCGATGAGGGCCAGAAACCGGCCCTACAGCGAGGCTCTGAGATTGCAAGCCATAAGTTCTCTGTCCCGGAAGGTGCGATACTTGTTTCAAAACTTAACCCTCGCTTCCCACGGGTTTGGGAGGCTCGACTCAATAGTGGACTGCCTGCGGTGGCCTCTACAGAATTCTTGGTGCTTCGACCACGCGGACGGACGAGCTCTCGTTTTCTGAAGTATTTGTGCCTCTCACCAACGTTCTTCGCCGAGATGGAGACCAGAGCTACAGGCACATCAGGAAGTCACCAGCGGGTACGACCAGATGATCTCTTGTCAATAAAGGTTCGTGTCCCTCCCCTCCCCGAACAGCGCGCCATTGCCTACATCCTCGGGGCGCTGGACGACAAGATCGAGCTCAACCGCAAGATGAGCCAGACGCTGGAGCAGATGGCGCGGGCGCTGTTCAAGGCGTGGTTCGTGGACTTCGAGCCGGTGGGGACTAAGATGGAAGGTCGCTGGCGCCGCGGCGAATCCCTCCCTGGCCTTCCCGCCCACCTCTACGACCTCTTCCCCGAGCGCCTTGTCCCCTCCGAACTCGGCGAGATTCCGGAGGGATGGAAGGTAACATCCCTTCCCGATCTGGTCGAGATCAATCCACCGCGTCCATTACGCAAAGGCGAGATGGCGCCTTATTTGGACATGGCGAACATGCCGACTCGCGGACATGCACCTGATGCAGTTGTGGACCGCCCTTTCGGCTCGGGAATGCGATTCATCAATGGTGACACTCTCGTGGCACGGATCACGCCATGTCTAGAAAACGGCAAGACGGCATTTGTCGACTTTCTCCGGGACGGACAAGTTGGCTGGGGCTCAACCGAGTATATCGTGCTACGCCCAAGGCCTCCGTTGCCTGAAGAGTTTGCTTACTGTCTAGCGCGGAGCGAGGCATTCCGTGAATTCGCTATCCAGAGCATGACGGGAACCAGTGGCCGGCAACGTGTGCAAGCCGATTCACTTCAGCACTTTCGTTTGCCGCGAGTTCCGGCACCGGTCGCAGAAGCGTTTGGCCGAGCGATCAAACCTCTGTTCGCGCGGTCCTCCGCAGCCGTGCGCGAATCCCGCACTCTTGCCGCTCTGCGCGACGCGCTCTTGCCCAAGCTCATAAGCGGTGGGATTCGGGTGAGGGATGCGGAGCGGGTTCTCTCTGGTCATTTATAGGATTCGGAGGGGCAAGCGCATGAGCACGCGAAATTTAAATTTAAATGAAGATGATTGCTTCGAAATCGGTGGGGAGAGCCTCCTTCCGACCCCCACCTCGATTTCTGGAGCGGATAAGCAGCTTGGCGACCAGGGTAGCAGACCGGACGAAGTTCTCGATGACATCCGGGTGCGTATCAGCACACTTCTCAAAGCAGAGACCGTCTCTCTGCTCCTCGGTGCGGGTGCGTCGGTATGTTGCGGAGGCCAGTTAATTGGTTCTGTTCCCCCAGCCGTCGAGCAAAAGTTGTATGAACAATGCGAAGCGGAAATTGGGAAGCAACAGGTTCCGCAATGGCTCAAGGTCTTCTACCTAGCCGTGCGAGCCTGTGGTGCCCAAAACAGCCCCCGCACCGAAGAGGAGATAAGGGAGCGTCTCCAGCGAGTTAGCAGAAATGAGGCGGACAAACTCAACGCGAACTTCGAAAAGGTGCTGACGCAGCTTTACCGTTGGCGATCGGCTTTACCAGAGGCCGGTGGGCGGCTGCAAATTGATCAACCACTCACGCTTGATACCACTGCCAGAGACCTCGATGAAGCGCTTCAGCACGCAACCCGAGCTTTGGCATCTACATGCGTTCTTCCCGTTGTGGGGAAGGAAGATGGCCTTGGGTATTACAGAATCCTACTTCGTAAGTTGCTGACGCGCCCATTGAACCTCAAGCGCGTAAACATCTTCACGCTTAACTACGACACACTCGTCGAGCAGGCGGCCGACGCCGAAGGCATAGTTCTTCTGGATGGGTTTGTCGGGACCTTGCACCGTGTGTTTCGCCCTGAGAGTTACGAGCAAGACCTGTACTTCCCGGCCGAGACCACTGAAGGCCGCGTTCACCGCTACGACCGTGTGCTGCACTTGTATAAACTCCACGGTTCGATCACATGGAAGGCGTGCGAACCCACCATTGACAACCCTTACGGCGTTCAGTCGGTGCCGTTCGATCCGAGCGGCGCGGAGTCTCTCCTTATCTATCCCACACCGGCCAAGTATGGCGAGACACTGGGTCTTCCCTACTCAGAAATGTTTCGCCGGTTTGCCGCGAGCGTCGTCCGTCCGCAGTCGGTCTTAATCGTCATTGGCTACGGGTTTGGCGACGAGCATGTGAACGCAATTATCCGGCAAGCCCTCGCCGTCCCGAGCTTCATCTTGCTCATCGCGACCCCATCGGCTTCCAGCGACTTCGTCAAGACGCTCCGCGAACAGCGAGACCGCCGGGTCTGGATTGCCAAAGGGCCATCGATAGGAACTTTTGCAGGCTTTGTCGAGTACCTATTGCCGGACCTACGAGACGAGGAGATCCGCAAGAAAGTCCTCGAAACGCACCGTGCGCTCAGTAAGACAATGCCGTTGCAAGGAGACTCTGATGGCAAATGACTTCGAGATCGGCCGTGTGGTCGCCGTAGACACTGCCCAAGTGACCATCGAGCTAAATCCCGATTTGAAAGGGATGAGCCGAAATACCTACGAAGGTCCCCAAGAAGTCGGGCGAATCAACTCCTATGTGATCATCCCGGTCGGGGCTCGGCGCCTGGTCGCCATGGTAACGCGCGTAGTGCTCGTCGAAGAAGCAGAGATGAGGGCTGATCGGACAATGGTTGCACTTCCTGCCACCCGCCGCCTGATGAAAGCTACGCTCATTGGTACCATTGAGGGCGGTTCGTTTCGACAAGGCGTGTCACTTTTCCCTGTGCTTGACGCTCCGGTTTACCTGGCTGGTCGGTCTGACCTGGACGCCCTCTTCGGTCCTATCGAGCAAGACACCGGCTTAGCCTCAAACTCGGAGAACCCGGGGTACTGCATCCCAATCGGTGAGTCCGCAGTCATGCAGGGGCGAATTATTCGGATCAATCCAGATGCTTTCTTTGGTAAGCATGCCGCAGTCCTTGGGAGTACGGGGTCCGGCAAGTCCTGCACAATTGCCAGTCTGATCCAAGCCATTCGTGAGCAACCGGGAGTGAAGCGGACGATCTTCGTGATTTTGGACACGAACGGCGAGTACCGAACGGCATTCCAAAAGCAGAAGGACGATGGTAGTTGGGAGGATCTCGGACCACGGGGGACGCTTTATATCCCGTCTGATCGGGTTGCGAAATCTGACCGGCTCGTGATTCCATACTGGTTCATGAGCTCGGAAGACTTTGTCCGGCTGTTTCAAGCTTCCAAGGGTGTGCAGCGGCCTGTTCTACTTGAGGCTTTGCGTCTCGCACGAAATGAAGCTGGTACTGCATCACGGCTCACTGTGCTGCGTGAGGAACTTATTCACGAAATTAACCGAATTTGGTCGTTGTCCGGAAAGGATGAAAAGACCTCCAAAGATGTAAGAGACTTAGCACAAGGACTCAAGAACCGCATTAGTCAAGATGACCTCACGACCGCATGGGGAGAGGCCGAGGTTAAGTATTCTCTGACCAAGGCCCACGTGGATAGGGCTTTAGATACTGTGTTGACTATTGCCTCGAACCATATCGACAACGGCGTCTACCCTAAGGTCCTCCCCGCTGACGCTCGGAAAGTAATCCGCGACACCCTCGAGCCTATCTATGAGAAATTGACCGGGGCACACCTCGGTGAAAGCGGCGCAGATACCAGTCGGTCTGCAGATACTCCTTCATATTTCGATAAGTTGAAATTCCGCTCCCGGCACCTCGAGCGAGTTCTCTGCCGCGAGGAGTCAGGAGGTGCGAGGGCGCGTGATTACGTGGGTACGATGCTTATGCGAATCGACCGCCTGCTCACCGATCCGAGGTTCGATTTCCTGTTCGGTCCGGTTGGCCAAGCGATGCCGAATCCAGTGCATGCTTTGGCAACGTTTCTTCGTGACACCCTTGGCATCGGTGCGGCCGAGGCTCTGCAGTTGTCGTCCAAAGATGACGCTCCGGAGGGACAACTGCCCTTCTATGACCGCCAGCGTGCCGGCGAGAAGGCCGTTGATGTTGTTATCCTCGACCTGAGCCTGCTTGTGGCTGAAGTCTTAGAAAATGTGACCGCGCTGATCGGCCGTCTGATTCTCGAGTTTCTGCAGCGCTTGGGCGAGTACGGAGGCGAGGGCGCTCGGGGTTCGTTGCCCGTTGTCCTAGTCCTGGAGGAAGCCCACAACTACATCCAACAGCCGCGGTCCGCTGAGGAAGAATCGATTTCGCGGGTCCTCTTTGAACGAATCGCTCGCGAAGGACGCAAGTATGGCCTCGGTCTGGTGGTGGCCTCGCAACGGCCAAGTGAACTTTCCAGGACCGTGCTATCTCAGTGTAATAGCTTCATTGTCCATCGGCTGCAGAACCCTGAGGACCTGCGGTATTTTAAGGAAATCGTGCCGGCCATTTATGGTCCGATGCTTGATCAGATCCCAGCGCTCGCACCGCAAACCGCGCTGGTCCTCGGCGAGTGCGTACCGGCCCCGGCGCTTGTTCGGATCCGCGAGGCACGCCCCGTGCCTAGGAGCCGCGACCCGAAGTTCTACCGATACTGGGTAACCGATTCTCCTCCGAAAGTCGATGTCGAAGCCATCTGCAAGCAGTGGGAGAACGCGAGTAATCAAGAGGAAGATAGCGGATGACCCCTCACGCCCTCACTGAATCCACCGTCGAAGAGGCCGCCCTGACTTGGCTGGAATCCCTCAGCTGGCGGATTGCCTATGGGCCGAACATTGGGCCGGGCACTCTGACCGCCGAGCGCGCCGATTACCGCGAGGTTATCCTGGCCCAGCGGCTGCGCGATGCCCTGGCGCGGCTCAACCCCGACCTTCCGGCTGAGGCCCTGGAGGATGCCTTCCGCCGCCTCACGCATCCGGAGGGTGCCACGCTGGAAGCCCGCAACCGGGCTTTCCACCGCATGCTGGTAGATGGGGTCGAGGTGGAATACCGGCGCCTGGACGGGCGCATCGCGGGTGCCCAGGTTCACGTCCTGGATTTTGAAGACCCCGACAACAACGACTGGCTGGCTGTGAACCAGTTCACCGTGGAGGAGGGCCGCCATACCCGCCGCCCAGATATCGTCCTCTTCGTGAACGGCCTGCCCCTGGCCATCATCGAGCTTAAGAACCCTGCGGATGAGGAGGCCACCATCTGGACGGCCTTCAACCAACTGCAGACCTATAAGGCGGAACTTCCCACTCTCTTTTCATTCAATGAATTGCTGGTCATCTCCGATGGCCTGGAAGCCCGTCTCGGGACCTTCATCGCGGGGCGCGAATGGTTCAAGCCCTGGCGGACGGTCGCCGGCGTTCAGATCGAAGACCAGAGCGTTCCACAGCTTGAGGTGCTTCTCAGGGGCGTGTTCGACAAGCCGTACTTCCTGGAGCTCCTCCGGGACTTCATCGTCTTCGAGGACGACGGCAGCGGGCGGCTGGACAAGAAAGTCGCGGGCTACCATCAGTTCCATGCGGTACGGGTGGCCGTGGCGGAGACGCTCCGCGCATCCAAGGAGCCCCTCAGCTCGGCCTGGGTCCGTGAACTCCTTATGAGATATCAGACAGGCATCCAGCCCGGCGGGCGTCCGGGAGACCGCCGGGTGGGCGTTGTCTGGCACACGCAGGGCGCCGGCAAGAGCTTGACCATGGTCTTCTACGCGGCCCGCATCGCCCGCGAACCGGAGATGGAGAACCCCACCATCGTGGTCCTCACCGACCGTAACGACCTGGATGACCAGCTCTTCGGCGTCTTTTCCCGCTGTCAGGACCTCCTGCGCCAGCCCCCAGTCCAGGCCGAGTCGCGCGCCCACCTGCGGGAGCTCCTCCGCCGCCCTTCCGGCGGGATCGTGTTCACCACCATCCAGAAGTTCTTCCCGGAGGAGAGGGGAGACCGGCACCCTCTCCTCTCCGAGCGCCGCAACATCGTCGTGATCGCCGACGAGGCCCACCGGAACCAGTACGACTTCATTGACGGCTTCGCCGGCACATGCGCGACGCCCTGCGCCCAATGCCTTTTTCATCGCCTTCACCGGGAAGCTCACCGAACCGATGTTCGAGGCGATCTTCCGCCGAGCCCGCGAGTTGATGGAAACCCGGTGAGTTCCCCCCTCAGTCGGTGCGGAAAAGGAGAACACGCAAATGCACGGAGACGTCAACGAAGCCTTTGAGATTCTTTTGAACGAACTGGATGCTGCTCTCAAGGATGTGCGGGAGCGTGCAGCTGCAGCATCCCGGCAGGGCGACTATGAACGGGCGCAAACGGAGCTTGCACGGGCGCAACAGATAGAGAAGTTCATCGCCGATATCCACGCCAAGCGGCAACAGTGGCAAGCGCTGATCGGTAAGCCGCGCCGACAGCGCGAGGGCAGAGGAAAGACCAAACCACTCCCGCGCGGACAGCGCACGCCGGAAGAGGCGTATCGTTTGCCCATCTTGCGCGCTCTGGTAGCGATGGGTGGTGAGGGCACGGTGTCCGCAGTTCTCGAACGTGTTTATCAAGAGA
This sequence comes from Blastocatellia bacterium, assembly GCA_035573895.1. NCBI lineage: Bacteria > Pseudomonadati > Acidobacteriota > Blastocatellia > Blastocatellia bacterium. The sequence continues at coordinate 24,948 of DATLZR010000083.1, forward strand.
TGGAGCCGCATCTGAAGCCCATTGACCTGAAGCCGCTGCCGTCGGATGCGAAGACGCCACGCTGGCGCAACACAGCCCAATGGGCACGGAATTCCATGGTCCGCGAGGGTTTGTTGCGAAACGATTCGCCGCGCGGCGTCTGGGCAATCACTGAGCGCGGGCGGGCCTATCTGCGGCAGCACGGGCAATAGCAATGGGTGAACAGGAGGCATCTGGAAAAGGCGCGCAGCGTGTAGCGATGAACGGGGATTGGATCAAAATGCCAGCGGAAGGGCAGTTCTTGCAGCGCAAATTCTGCTACGACTGGAGTGGCAGCAAAAGAACACCGCGGGGCCGAAGATCTCGTCCGCGATGTGGTGGAGACGCTGCTGGCAATGGCAAATGCAGAAGGGGGTTCAGTCGTCCTCGGGATGGAAGATGATGAGGGCAGGCGCGTGACGGGGACACCCCGATGCCAGGGTTCAGTCGTCCCCGGCTGGGGAGGTGACAGGACAGTTATCGGGATGCCGTCCGGCTGAACCTCGAGAGGGTTAACACCGAAGTTCGCCATCGCACACGTCCCCCACTTCCGCCGCAAGTCGAGTAGGCCAGCGCCTTGTGGCACCTGGATGGTTGCATCTGGAAGGCGCAAAACGGAGGCGGCGTTATACCCATTGCGGATTGCGGAGGGGTGGATTTCGGATTTACAGGTCCCGATCCCGTAACCAGGTTATGCGCAATTCATGAGGGTTTTTCAAAAGGCAATGGGTATTACTTGCCGGCCGGCTGAGTTATCGAACACCTTCGATCCTTTATTGAAGAGCCTCATCAAATTGCGTCAATAACGACGGTGTTCGATAACTCAACCTGCATACTTACTCGAACCTGTCGGCGAAAAGCGCGGGGCAAGCATGTTTCGACTCTGGCAGAGGCGGCGTTATCGAGAGATCCCGTCCGATTATCAAGGGGCTTCGTGAAATTTATCTGCAAACGACAATTCTTGATGCCCTCAAACCTCATCGCATCCACGGCGTTATATGGATCCAGTGATGCCGGAGAGACCAGGACCACTGCATCCCGCTTTGCCTAAACGATCTCCTCCGCTATGGCTGCGAAGGTTTAACGGAGAGACTATCAGGCGCCACTTTTTCACCCGCCGAAGGAATCAGGTCTTTTATCGTTTGCGGGCGAAAGCCTTCGCTCTCATGACGGGTTCTCCGGAAAATGGTGGACAGACCCGTTCAGCCTGTGCCCGACGCAGACTCGTTGTGCTCCTTTCATCGTTAAGGTTTTACCGGAGGGAGGAACCGGCGTGCTCGCCGACGTTCGCTCAAGCTCCGTCAGGACCTCACCGCGTGCCGTCTGGAGGATTGCCCCTGGAGCGATGCGCTCACCAGTTATGAGGGGGCTTCTTTAGTCCCGCGGCAGAGAGGCGAGCAAAAGGGCATTGGGCGGATTGTCCGCGGCATGGCGCGAGTGGTAGGCGAAGCGAATGATCCCCGACCGATCAACGATGAAGACACCGGGTAGTTGTCGAGGGTCTCCGACGGGTTTACCCGCTCCGTATCCTTTTCGTACAGCCTGGAGTCCACGACGCCAGACCGATGGTCCAAGAAGTTGAACCAGTGATCCCCGACCGAGACCGAAGGCAGCAAAGGCCCTGCGCTCGGGATCGGCCAGGCAGGGGAACGGCAGATCGCGTTCCCGCCGGAAAGACTCCGTCTGTCGCTCATCGCCCTGAGTGATGACGACGATCTCAGCTCCCCGCCGACGAAATTCCTCATAATCGCGCCGTAACTCGGCGACGTGCTCGCGGCAAAACGGTCAGCCAAGATGCCGAACGAAGACGAGCACGACCGGCTGGCGCTGCCAGAAATGCGAGAGTCTGACCGTCTGACCATCGGTTTGCTTCAGCTCGACATCCGGTGCCGCATCTCCGATTCGCATCCGATTCCCTCCGAGAATGTGACGCACGCTTTCCAGCCTGCACACAGTCGCAGACCGGAAAGTCCGCGCTGCCTGTGTTCTTTATCCCTTCACAACGCCAATCGGTCGCAAACGAGCGACGCGACGGGCAATCCCGGCGGCTTCGACGACGCGGGCGACCTCGTTGACATCCTTATAGGCTTCGGGCACTTCTTCCAGCACACCATCTTTGCTGGCGGCTTTGACGATAACGCCCCGACTGGCCAGTTGCGCTCGAACTTGATTAATGTCGCGTCCCTTTTTGGCGGCCGTGCGAGACATCATTCGACCGGCGCCATGACAACTGGAAGCAAATGTCTCTTCGGCCGCCGTGCCGATCAACACATAAGATGCTCGCCCCATATCTCCGGGGATGATCACCGGCTGGCCGATGGCGCGATAGGCTTCGTGCAATTCGGGATGGCCGGCGGGCAAGGCGCGGGTGGCTCCTTTTCGATGAACGAGCACACGCCGGGGCTCGCCATCTACCCGATGCGTCTCGAATTTGGCGATGTTATGCGCCACATCGTAGAGAATCTCCAGATCCCCCCTGTCTCCGAAATGTCGCTGGAAGACTTCTCGCACCCAGTGCGTGATCATCTGTCGGTTGGCGAAAGCGAAATTCGCCGCCGCATTCATCGCTCCGAGGTAATCCTGTCCCTCGGGCGAGGTGATATAGGTCGCCGCCATTTCTTTGTCCGGCAGACGAATCTTGTACTTTTCCATCGCCGAACGCAGCACCTTCAAGTAGTCGGTGCACACTTGATGACCGAATCCCCGTGAGCCGGTGTGAATGAGAACGGTCACCTGTCCCGGCGACAGACCGAACGCCCGCGCTGCCGACTCGTCGAAAATCTCATCCACGTACTGGATCTCCAGGAAATGGTTCCCCGAGCCGAGCGTTCCCAGTTGGTCAGCTCCACGATGCTTGGCGTGATCGCTCGCCGCTTTGGGGTTGGCTCCGGGGATGCAGCCGCGCGACTCGATGTGATCGAGATCATCCTCCCGTCCGTATCCCTGTTCAACCGCCCACTGCGCGCCCAATCGGAGCACGTTATCCATCTCCGCCCGACTCACGCTGATTTGCCCTTCCCGACCGGTTCCTGACGGAACGGCATGAAACAGATCGTTGACGATTGCCTCCAGCCGGGACCTCACCTCATCGAGTTCCAGGTGGGATTTCAACAAGCGCACGCCGCAGTTAATATCAAACCCGATGCCGGCCGGCGAGACGACGCCTTCCTCGGCATCGGTCGCGGCCACGCCTCCGATGGGGAATCCGTAGCCCTGATGCACATCGGGCATGACGATGGGCCGACCGACGATTCCCGGGAGAAACGCGAGGTTTGCTGCCTGCTCGAGCGACAGATCCTTCATCACCGATTCGAGCAATGTCTCATCCACGTAAATGATCACATCGGTTCGCATCCCCGGCTTATAACTGCGAGGAATCATGTAGCGATAGTCATCGAGTTTGACCAGTTTTTCTCGCCAGTTCGTGGCCATGACCGTCACCTCCTCTTGTTCAAAACCATATTATAGGCGATGGCATCTCTTAAACCTAGAAGCACGGGCATCAGGTGACCTCCCGATGGGGATGATCGTCGCCGGTCTCAAACCCGCCGAGGGACACGCCTTCCTCCGATCAGGAACGATGGCGAATCAGAAAGATGCTGACTATAATACGGCTCATTTTTTCGCTGCGAGGTCGGATTATGGTGAGGAAGCTGGCATCAGGGAGAATCGTTGCGGCTCTGGCTTTCATCTTGTTTGTTTGCGGCACCGTTGAGGCTCAGGACATTTTCGAGATTCAGGTCTACGAGTACCTGACGGTCCCCAAGAACAGATACAATCTGGAAGTCCACTTCAACTACATTGCCAGCGGGACGAAGGAACGGCAGGGACGAGTGGCTCCGACGGACAATGTCTTTCACCTGACGTTCGAGCTGACGCGGGGGTTGACCGATCACGTGGAACTTGCGGGTTATTTGATGCTGGCTCAGCGTCCGGGCGGAGGGTTCGAGTACGCCGGAGCCCGCATCCGGCCCCGGTTTCGCCTTCCCCGGTCCTGGCGGCTGCCGTTTGACTTCAGCCTCAGCACGGAAGTTGCCTTCCCTCGACCTCAATACGAGGAAAACAGTGTGACTCTGGAGATTCGCCCCATCATTGAAAAATCATTCGCACGATGGCGCCTGTCTTTTAATCCGGTGGTGGGCCGTGCCCTCAAAGGCCCCGAGAGCGATGCCGGTTTCGATTTTGAACCGGGAGCGAAAGTGGCCTACCTCGCCTCGACGAAAGTGGCGACGGGAATCGAGTACTACGGCAGTCTCGGCCAGTGGAGTGACTTCCTCCCTCTCGGTGAGCAACAACATCTTCTCTTTCCCTCGCTGGACCTTTATCTGACCGAGAAGATGATGATCAATCTCGGTGTTGGCTTCAGCCTCACGGGCGTGAACGAAAAACTCATCCCCAAGATGCGGTTAGGGTACCGATTCTGAGGATTCCGCCGTCGTCGAGGTCTGAAGAGGGGACCGATCCGGCCCTCGTCCTCGCCCGTGAGCGGGGAGACGGTCAGGTCTCAGGTCAGCAGGCTCAACCGTCGGTCGGCGCGAGCGGACCCGCCAGGCAGGCGGCATATTCAGGGGGAAGGCTCCGGGGCCGCCCTTGGCCGTCCATGACGACGTGAACCGTGTGACCCCGAGCGAGAGGCTGTCCGTCGGGGGCACGACGAATATCATAGGAGAATGTCAGCGAGCGCCGACGGATTTCGCTCACCCAGGTGCGCACAATCAGCTCGTCATCGTACCGGGCGGACGAGAGATAACGACAGGTGGCCTCGGTCACGGCCAGATAGAGCCCGTACTCCTTCTCGAATCGGCGATACTCGAAGCCTCGTTGCCGACAGTATTCGCTCCGACCCACCTCGAACCAGACAAAATAATTGGCGTAGTAAGCCACTCCCATCTGATCGGTCTCGGCGTAGCGCACGCGCACGCGCACCTCGACGGCGTGATCCGGCACCGTTTTCTCCTCAATCATCGTTTGACAATTTCTCCCCCTTCGGTTACAAAACGACAGGAGATTGTGGGATGGGAGGGGTGAAACTGTCAAAGGCTTGGCGGCTTTCCCGGAACGTTGGCAGCGGGCTCCTGATTCTCATGCTGTTGGGAACGCCGCCGTTGATCTCCGGTCGCTCGTGGTCCCGGGGCAGCGGCTCATCGAGAGAAAGCGTCCAGCAGGCCCCGCCCGTTTATCAGCGTCCCGTCATTGATCGAGGCGAACTGCTTCAGGCCACGCAGCAAATGCTTCACTACGTGAGCGAGCTGCGGGGATTACCCATCCTTCATTCGGTGAAGGCTGCCCTTCAATCGCGCGAGGAGATTCGGCAAAGTCTCATCAAGGATCTCGACGAGCGCACGACGAGTGACGAATTCGATGCTTCAACGAAGCTCCTGATCAAACTCGGCCTCGTCCCCCGTGATTTTAAGTACCGCGAGTTGCTCATTCGCATCATCGAGGAACAGGTGGCGGGCTACTACCGCCCCAAGACCAAAAACCTCTATCTGGCGGACTGGCTAACGCTCGATGAACAAAACAGCGTCATGGTTCACGAGCTGACGCATGCCCTTCAGGATCAGCACTTCCGGTTGGAGCGATTCTCGCGTCTGCCCAAAGGACAGAGCGATTACGAGCTGGCCATCACCTCGCTCATCGAGGGCGATGCCACGGCCGTCATGCTCAATCATCTGCTCAAACCGCAACGGCTCGATATCGCCTCCATCCCGATACCCCTCAGCGCCGTCTTCGATCAGTTACAAAAGTCGGATGATGCCCGCATCAAGGTCCTCAACAGTGCGCCGCCGGTCATTCGTGAGAGCCTCCTCTTCCCCTACGCCTACGGCACGACCTTCGTCCAGTACATTTTGATTCACAGTTCGTGGAATCGCGTGTCGGAAGCCTACGCCGATCCTCCCGACTCCACCGAGCAAGTCCTCCATCCGGCGAAGTTCCTCCATCGAGATTATCCTGTGCGGATTCAGCTCCCGCGATTGGAGAAGGTCCTGGGTAAGAGTTTCGTCCACCGACTCTTCGATACCAATGGGGAGTTCGGCTACTACCTGATCCTCAGCCAGTACATTGACAAGGGGAAAGCCCGTCGAGCCGCCGAGGGCTGGGACGGCGATCAATTCGCCCTCTATGAGAACAAGGCAACGGGCAACACCCTTCTCGTTCTCTACTCGACCTGGGACAGCGAAGCAGATGCTGAGGAGTTCGCTCGCGCCTATGCTGAGCGAACGGTGGCCCGTTATCCCGATGCCAGAGAAGTTCATCCGGCGCGCGAGATGACGACCCGGACGTGGGAGACAGCCGAAGGACATGTCCATCTCGAGCGTCAGGGACTCGACGTGCTCATCCTCGAAGGTCTGGATGAGGCGGCGATGAAGAAGTTCCCCCAACTGGTGAAGACGCTCTGGCAGAGCCGAAAGGTCGAGATGAAACCATCGGCACATCGCCTCCCGGCTCGACCCCCTCGCTAGAGAGCACCGGACCTAACCCCGCCATGCCTGTCATCGGAGAGCAACAGGAGACCACGACGCCCCCTCTCAGCGGTGTGAGAATTCTCGATCTCACGCGATTGCTCCCGGGTCCGTATGCGACGATGATTCTGGCCGATCTCGGCGCCGAGGTGATAAAAATCGAAGAACCGTCTACCGGCGATCCGGCTCGATACCTGCCGCCGATTTCGGGGGATACCGGGACGGTTTTTCTCATCGTCAATCGAAACAAAAAGAGCCTCACCTTGAATCTGAAGGATCCGCGCGGGGTGAGAATCTTCCATCAGCTTGCCGGGACGGCCGACGTGATCGTCGAGGGATTCCGTCCGGGGACGACCGATCGGTTAGGCATCGGGTATGCCACGATTGAGAAACTCAATCCCCGGATCATTTACTGCTCGATCACGGGCTATGGTCAGACGGGTCCTTATCGTCACCGGGCGGGCCACGACATCACGTACACGGCTCTGGCAGGTGTCCTCGGATTGACGAGCGACACACGGGGTGACCCCATTGTTCCGGGTGTTCTCCTCGCCGATCTGGGAGGAGCCCTGGCCGCGGCTATTGCCATCCTTGCTGCTCTCATCGCCCGCGAGAGGCAGGGTCGCGGACAGTATATTGACCTGTCGCTTCACCATGCCGCCTTTTCCTTTGCGCTCCTGGGGCTGGCATCAGTCCTGGCAGGCGAAGAGTTTCCTGTGGGTGCAAAGCACCCGCTCAGCGGAGGCTTCCCCTGGTACACCCTCTATCGCACGCAGGACGGGAAATTTCTCGCCGTCGGAGCACTGGAACCAAAGTTCTGGCGACGACTGTGCGAGGTCCTGGGTCGGGAGGACCTTGCCGGGAAGCCGGTGAGCGATCCATCCGAGGCCGCAATGGTACGTGAGCAGCTTCAAGCGCTTTTTCTCTCCAAGCCACTGGCCGAGTGGCTTCACCACCTTAGTTCTCATGATGTCTGCGTTGAACCCGTTCTGTCGGTGAGTGAAGCGATGACTCATCCCCAGGCCGAGCACCGCCAGGTGACGACGGAAGTGCGGCAGAGTGACGGTCGCACTCTGGCTCAGCCGACGCCTCCCTATCGCCTGTCGGCAACGCCCGCCGGAATTCGCCGTCCGGCTCCTCGACTCGGCCAGGATACAGCCGCCCTTTTGCACGCGCTCGGTTATTCCCAACAGGACCTCGCCCAGCTCCAGGAGGCCGGGATCATTTGAGATGTCACCGGGGTGGATTGTGAAGATTGCGGGAAGGATTCTCTTTCGCCATGGGCTCGCGCTGCTCCTGGTCTTTTTCGTCTGTGGGGCATTGTGGAACCCGCGCGCCCCAAGCCAGTCCTCCGATCTCGGCCAGGGGCATTGTGACGACCCTCTTTTTCTCGAGCTGCGTCGCCTCACTCCCGCGACGGCCAGCGTCCCGATACATGGCGTAAAGCTTCGACGAGATGTTGCCACCCTCGCTTTTGAAGAAGGAACGTTTTACTTCCTCACACCGATTCGCGGCCGGGTCGTGGGAGCCGTCTTTATCGGCCAGGGGGTCTTTCGCCTCACGCCGCCGGTTGAAACCGAGAGGCGATTTCTCCGCCATCTCACTCAGTCCGAGGAGCTGATCGAGCCGTTCACTCAGGCGATTCTCTATTTCACCGACAAAACCTATGAGGAGCTGAAGGCGCAGGTGGAGATGAGCGATGCACCGCCGCCCCGTTCGGTGCGCGACGTTTTCAAGGAGCATCAACAGGTTGTTCGTCGGGAGCTGAAACAATCGGTCGAACTGCGACTCCTGGCCGATCTCTACACCCCGTCGCGTCCGGGTTTTTTCACGGCCTTTCTCAAAGGGAAGAACCTCCCCCGGCTCGCCTTCGGCGTTGATCCTCTGGGATTCGCCCCCTCGTTGCCGAGTCCCGAAGAGGTGGGAGTGGCCAGTTATGATGAGACGACCAAAGGAATTTGGTCGCTCTTTCATCGCCAGGAAGAATACGCGGCGGGGACCGCCTCGATGGACGAAGATCACCGGGAATACGACATCACCCACTATACGATTGATGCGACGATTGGCCGCAATGAGCGTCTGACGGCGCGAGCGGATGTGACGCTCGTCCCGCGTCAGGCGGGTTTGCGCGTGATCCGAATGATTCTTTTTCCCGCGCTACGCGTCAACGAGGTCAGGGACGGCCATGGTGCTACCCTCCCGTACATCCAAACGGACGAGGAGGAAGGAGGGGCCTTCGCGATCGTTTTACCGGAAGCGGTCCGCAAGGATGAACCCCTTCGATTCATCATCTCCTATAGCGGGCGGGGAGCGATTCAGCAGAGTGGGACGGGCACCTACCTGTTGCTGCCCGAGGCGCGATCCACCTGGTATCCCAATAACTGGCAGGTTGAGTTTGGTGATCGCGCCACGTTTGATCTCACCATTAGAGCGCCTCGGGGCGAAACCGTGGTGGCGACCGGAACTCTCGTCCGCCGGGAGCGCGAGGGAGACTATGACGTTTCTGTCTGGAGGTCGGAACATCCCGTCGTGGTCGCCGGGTTTAACTACGGGACCTTCAAGGTCCGCGAGCAGGATGATCACGGATTCCGAATCGAAGTTTACACCAATACATCCGAACCCGATGAGGTGAAGCAGATTCGACTTCTGGCCGAGCGGCTTGAGCAGCAGGGCGTCCGCCTTCCTCTCACACTGGGGACGCTCACGACCACGGGACTGGCGGAGCGTTCGCTGATCGAAGCGATCAACTCGATTCGCATCTTCAACGCCTATTTTGGGAGCAATCCCTACGGGCGCGTGGCGCTGTCACAGCAGCCGGCGGCCTTTTTCGGCCAAAGCTGGCCGATGCTCATCTATCTGCCATACACCGCGTTTCTCGATGGAACGCAGCGACGGTCTCTCGGTCTCCCGGTGCGCTTCTCCGAGTTCACCGATGTCGTCGGCCCCCACGAAATCGCCCATCAATGGTGGGGACATCTGATCGTCTGGAAGACCTATCGCGACCAGTGGCTGTCGGAAGGGTTCTCGGATTTTTCCGCATCGCTCTATCTTCAGTTGGCCTACGATCGCGATCCCGCCACGCGGTTGAACCGCTATCTGAAGTTCTGGCAGAGTCAACGGGAAGTGATAACGGAGAAAGCCCTGCTCGGCGTCATGCGGGCATCCCTTTCCCCCAATGGCGTGGGACCGCTTTCGCTTGGTGTGCGGTTGAACACGGGACGCACGTCGGGCGCCTACGAACGCCTGGCCTACGCCAAAGGGGCTTTCGTCCTCCACATGTTGCGGATGATGATGAATAATCCCCGCGCTTCCACCGGCCTCGGCGATGACCGCTTCATCGCCATGATGAAGGATTTCGTTCGCCGTTACATGCACAAGGCCGCGTCCACCGAGGACTTCCAGCGCGTCGTCGAAGCCCACATGACGCCGGACATGGACCTCGACGGCAACGGGCGCATGGACTGGTTTTTCCATCAATGGGTTCATGGCACGGACATCCCTCATTACACGCTGGAGTATAAGATCGAGCGGCGCGAGGGTAAAATCATCCTCACCGTCAAGATCACGCAGAGCAACGTATCGGATCGTTTCAAAATGCTCGTTCCTCTTTACGCCGACTTCGGCAAGGGGCGCATCCTGCGTTTGGGTGTCGCTCGACTGACCGGCAACAGCTCAACCGAGACGCAGCTTACTCTTCCTCAGCTCCCCGAGCGGGTTTTGCTCAACGCCGCGGAAGACGTCCTCTCCACTCAACGGATCATCCGTCGGGATTGACCATTCCTTGCCGCGGGATCCTCTCCCTCTTCACTCGGAACGCTGACTTCGCGTAAGATTCACCGGCTATGATGCGGCTGACATCGGTGTGGTATGTGAAAACGGGCCCTGTCCTCGGCGAATTGGGGGAGGATGTCCTGGCTCCCTTCTCGCACGTGGACATCATCAAGCGGGGTTCCTACCTCTACTTCCCGGAGGAAGCGGCGGAATATGTCTATCTCGTGCGCGCGGGAAGGATTCGGCTGATGCGACTCGAAGGTAATGAAGAAACCACAGTGGCTTTTCTCACTGGTGGGGATGTCTTCGGCGAACTGTCGAAGGAAGGTCACCTGGCGACCGATGCGCTTGAGGTCATCGAGGACGTCGTCATCCGAACGCTCGAGCGGCGCCCGTTCGATCAGTTGATCATGACGCCTCCGATCCGGGAGCTGAAGGCCGTACTCATGGGCGAGACCGACCGCCTGACCGTCACCATTCCCCTGGCGGAGGTGATAGAAACAACTCCGCTCGAGCGCGTCTCTCGCTTGATCCTCAAGCTCACCGATGACGTGGGAGTTCCTCGCCTCGATGGGAATATCGAGATTCCTTTCAAACTGACGGCAGAATCGCTGATTCATCTCACCGGGCTGTCGGAGGCAAGCGTCTCGGATGTTCTGAGCCGCTTGATCTCCGACCACCTGATTGAGATCGCCGGGCGACGTATCATCGTGCGGAATCGGAAGGAGCTGACGAAAGTAGCCGCACGATCGGGGACTCCCTCCTGATCATAGCGCGCCAATCACGAGTGTGAAGACGCGACTTCGAGCCATTCCCCGTATGGTGTGCACCTGTCGGAGGCGCAACGAGTCGTGCGCTCCGCCGGCCCCTTCTGCTGGCCGACGAATCGGAGGCAACGTCGGTTCAGTCCAGACGGTCCGTCGGCTTTTGATGTTTTTTCTTCTCCTGCCTGGCCTCGCGGGCTGTGGGTCGCCCTTTCGCGTGCCGGAACGGGTGCGAATTCCCACAAGCAGTCCCCACGACCGCGCCGCTCGCGCGGGATTGAGCGCGTCGGCAACGATGATCACAGATGAAGACCTTTTGTTCGAGCTTTTCCAGGCGAACCTGCGACTGGCAGGAATACTTCCCATCTATCTGGAGATGAGGAACGACGGGGCGGCTCCCGCCGGCTTGCGCGGAATGAAAGTGGAGGCCCACGATGCCATGGGGCATCGCCTCGCCCGGGTTTCCCCGGAGGATGTTCTCCGACGACTCCACGACTACTACGGAGTCAGGCTCTACCGTCCCGCCTCGAAAAAGGAACTTCAAGAGCGCTTCAAGCACATCGGGTTCCCCTTCGATCATCCCCTGCGCCCCGGACAACATCAGGAGGGATTTCTCTTCTTCGAGCTTCCAAAAAGTCAGCACCCGCTCGAGGCAATCGGAGCCGTGACGCTCAGCCTGAGCGGCATCCGCTCGCCCGAGCAGGGAGAAATCTCTCTCGAACTCACTCTCCGGTCGGGATCGCGCCAGGAGAAACCGGACGCCGCTTCCCGATGATCCCCTCGCCGGCGTCCGGAGCATTCACTCCTGACTGCCTGAGGCCCCCGCCGAAATGCAGATTTCCCCGCTATGCGTGTTCGCCGAATCGAACATCTGCCCCATGCCGTCGTGCTCCGGGATAGGTTCACGCACTTGTGACGCCTGGCAGCCGATATATCCGAGTTCAGGTGTACCCGTCTGACACGATGCTTTGCTGCCCGCGTCGCTGGCTGAGCCAATAACTGCCTGCTGCATCAACCAGCGTTCTGCTCCACTTCATCTGATACCAGTTGCCTTTTGAAAAACCCTCATGAATTGCCCATAACTGGTTACGGGATCAGGACCTGTAAATCCGAAAATCACCTCTCCGCAATCCGCAAGTGGTATGAGGGTTCTTGATCAAGTCTGCGAGGCGGAGAAGATCATCCCGGTTCTTGAAAAATGCCGGGGTCGTCCCACGGGAAGGCGGGGAGAGCGGCTCCACCAATCAAGGCGCCGTCGTCCGGCACCGAAGCAAAATCCTGTCCCGGAAGGTGGCCAGCGGCCGACAGGTGAAGCGCTCCTCTCGTTGAAGGTCTCTCCAGGCCCTCTCGCTGGTGAGAACAAGGCGCGCGTTAAAGGAGGAGATAAACCGGTGCAGAGACTCTGGAGATTCGGCGATGATGACGTTGCCCCTGCCATCGTAGAGGGAACGGGCATTGGTATAAAACGTCAGGGAATGATGCCAGGTGAAGTAGCCGATCAGTCTCTCTTCCGGTTGCGCTTGCTGCTGAACGATCATGGCCAGGGGACGAAGCGACTCTCTCTCTTCCAGTCTCGGCTGGAAGACATCGAGCACCGGGAGGGCTATCCCCACAAGCCCGATCACCACCGTGGCGATGAATCCTCGCACCTGCTTCTTCAGGATGAAGGCGAAAAGGATGACCGCCGTGACCGCACCGGGAACGATCACAGAGGCAATGTCTCGCACCGTGAGGCCGAAGACGCGCTGACTGTAGAAACAGAGGACGATCAGGACCACGACAATGAGAATGGGGATGCTCCACAGCGCAAGCGTCGCTCCGCGATCAACGCCCTCTTTCTGAATGGCAGCTTCTAGTTCCAGTGCGACGAGAAAGGCCAGAGCCGGCATCACGGGCAGGATGTATCCCGGCAGTTTCGATCCGGAGAAGGAGAAGAAAAGAACAGGAATCACGAGCCAGAGAAACGAGTAGATTCTCAACTGCGCGGTACGATCCTGCTCGGCGGTCATGGAGTCGGAACTCTGTTTCGAAGCAGGAATGCCTGCTCCACCCGGTGCAAGTGCGGGATCGGGTGAAGGCCCGCCTTCCGGCACAGGGGCAGAGGTCATGCCCTCGCCGTGTGTATGTCGCAGACCTTCCGGGGAGCGGGCGCGATGCCGGAAGAAAGACGAGACCCGGCCTATGATGTCTCGCACCGGACAGCGCGTCAGAGAGAGGATGAGCACTGGCGTCCAGGGGAATGCCCCTGCCAGCACCACGGGCAGGTAGTAGTAGATGGGACCGGGATGACGGAATTTGTTGCTGAGGAAGCGCTCGATGTGGTGGCTGATGAAGAACTCCTGGATGAAGCTCCAGCCGTGTCGCGCCACCACCGGGACGTACCAGAGCGAGCATACCAGCAGCGTCACGGCCAGACCCATCAACAGTTCCCCGCGCCGGTTCTGGCGGGCCGGAGGGTGACTCAGGAAGAAGGCTCCAATGACGAGCGCGGGAAGCAGCAACCCGATGACCCCCTTGGCCAGGCAGGCCAGACCAAAGCACGCGAAGGCCGCGACGGTGAGCCATCGCCGATGAGACGTCCTCGATTCCATCGTGGCGAGAAAGAACAAGGCGAGACCGCCCGACAGGGTCGCCGACAGAAGCATATCGGTGCTGGCTCCTCGGGCGAAGCTGAAGAGCATGGGATTAATGAGCAGCACCAGTCCGCTCAGCAATCCAAACCGGGGCGAGCGAATGCGACAGCCGACGAAGTAGATGAGAACGAGAAGCACCAGTGCGCTCACGGCCGATGGTAGTCGCGCGGCCCGCTCCGTCACGCCGAAGGCGGAAAAGCTGGCGGCCATGAGCCAATAAAGGAGAATCGGCTTTTCTAACCATGGCTGCCCTCCGATGGTCGGCGTGATGAAATCCCTTCGCTCGAGCATCTCGCGGGCGACCTGAGCGTAGCGGGGCTCATCCGGTCCAATGAGCGCCATCGCTCCCAACCGAACGTAGAGGAAAAGGAAAGCGACGAGACACAAAAGGGCGAGGGGAATGAGAAGGTCTCTCTGCCGATGTGTTCTCATCGCTGCCGCGCATCCGATCGCTCCCTAAATATGACCGAGCTGAGCCGGTGGCGCAAGGCGCCGCTTCTGGAAAGAATCCCCCAACGGATGAAAGGTTCCAACGGATGATCGCATCGGCCGGTACTTTTAATCCGTGGGTGGTGAAGCTTTTCTTCACCTCCGCAATAACCCCAACGGATGAAAGGTTCCAACGGATAAACCAGCGGTTGGCCCATTTCATCCGTTGGCGCAGGTCATCCGTCGAGAAGCCTGCGCTCTCCGTTTTTTCGTCGCTCGTGACGCGCGTGATGCCCGGGCGATTCCCTCGACACCTTGCGCCATCTCTGATTAAATTAGGCCCGGATGATGCGCGTCGCAGTCGTTGGCGTCGGTCAGATCGGCAAGGAGCATGCCCGCATTTATGCGTCGCTGCCCCAGGTGCGACTCGTCGGCGTGGCCGATATTGATCGCGGTCGTGGAGAGGCGGTCGCCACGCGATATGGCGTCGCCTACTATGCGGACTATCGTGCTCTGCTCGATCAGGTGGAGGCCGTGAGCGTGGCCGTCCCGACCGAGAGCCACTGCGAGATCACGTGCGACTTCCTCCGGCACGGCGTCTCGGTGCTCGTTGAAAAACCTCTGGCGCGAACGCTCGAGGAAGCCGATGCCATGATTCAGCAGGCCGAACGGACGGGCGCGATTCTTCAGGTCGGTCACCTGGAGCGCTTCAACCCGTCGGTGCGAGCGCTCACGCAGATGGTGACGGAGCCGAAATTCTTCGAGGTTCACCGCCTGGGTATTTTCACCGAGCGAAGTCTCGACATTGACGTGGTCCTGGATCTGATGATCCATGATCTGGATATCGTCCTTTCGCTCGTTCGCGCTCCGGTTGTGGAGGTGAAGGCCGTGGGAGTTCCCATTTTGACGCCGTCGGTGGACATTGCCAATGCCCGGCTGGAGTTCGCCGATGGGTGCGTGGCCAACCTCACGGCCAGCCGCATTTCGCGCGAGAAGGTTCGCAAGCTGCGACTGTTTCAACCCAACGACTACATCTCGCTCGATTACTCGGAGAATCATCTCGATGTCGTCAGCCTTCAGCCCACGGGTCCGGGCGCGAAGCCGCTCATTCGCAGTCGCCGCCTGGAAGTGGAAAAGTATGAACCGCTGCGCGCCCAGATCGAATCGTTTCTGGAGTGCGTGCGGGAGAAGAAAAAGCCGCTCGTCAGCGGCGAGGACGGGCGACGCGCGCTGGCGTTGGCGCTGACGGTCGTCCGGCGAATCGAGGAGCACCGTCGGCGGGCGGGGATTGGTTGATCGGTCTGCTGTTTGGTACTATATTGGTCGTCGAGGTAAGCGAAGATCGAGATGATGACCTCGGCCGCCAAAGAGAATACGTCGGAAGCGGCTTGGCGGGCTGTCGGGCATGAGCGAGCGTCTGTTTGAAACTTTCGACATCCTCGAAGGGCGACCACTGGATGCGCGGCCTCGGCGCATCGGCGCAAGCATCTCGTTTTTGTTTCATCTTCTGCTTTTCGGGGTGATGATATGGGTCTCGCCGAAGACAATGCCGACGGAACAGCCGGAGACCGAGGTGGTGGCCCAGGGGGCTCCCCCTCACATCATTGAGCTTGATGCTCCTCTCTATGCCCTTCCCCCCGAAGTCGTTCGCCAGTTAGCTGCCGTCAGCGAACTGACGCCACCGCGTCGTGCGGAGTATTTGTCGGAGAAGGAGACGATCGCTCGGGGCGAGCGCAATCCCACGCCGCAAGGATCCTCGTCGTTGCCAAAGGTCAGCGGCGGAAGCGGCCGGATAGCGTCTCTTCCCTCCTCTCCACCGGCTGAGTCGCCGTCGGAAAGAGAAACAGGAGCACGCCGCCGGGCGGTGGAGAAGCCCTTACCGCCGACGCTTCCTTCGGCCACGGCCCAGTCGGCTCCGCTATCGGGAAATAGTGACGGATTGCGCGAATCTTTCCTGGCGGCGCTCAGGGGCGCATCGCCCCTTCCGCTTCCCGAAGTCTCTGGCGCACAGCAATCGGGTGTGACGCTTGAAGGTCCTCCCTCGGTGAACGCGCGGGCCGCCGAAGAGATGGAACAATACCGTCGCTATCTGGAACGAGAAATCCAGCAACGATGGTTTATTCCTCCCGAGGCTCATTTGCTCACCAGTCCGACGACGGTGATTATCATCTTTGAAGTGGCTCGCGATGGGAAGCTCCTTCAAATTCGATTGAAACAATCGTCAGGTTTTCCGGCCCTGGATCGGGCGGCTCTGAATGCCGTTCGACTGGCAGCCCCGTTCCGACCGTTACCGAGCGCGTTCCTCTTCACGAGTCAGGTGTTCACGGACAAGTTCACGTACTTTCCTCCGCGCGGATAAGGCTCGTCATGGGCAGCCGTCGGATGGTTGCGCTTCTTTTGCTGGTGGGTTTTGGCTGGAACGGCGTCGCCGCCCTTCCGCCAGAGAGGGATGACATCTCGGCCTCCCCGCTGATGTCACAGCGGCGGTCTCGTCCCCGTCATGTCAACCGAATGGGGGAGATGCCCGAATTCCCGTCCGAGGCCCCGACCTCGGAGCGGAGTCCGGAACCTACCGTTCGCATTGCTCTGGCCGTGGATGTGCTTCAGGCGACGGTGTCGAGCACAGCGCCTCTGGCCACCGTGCTTGACGATCATCAACAGCAGGTGGTCTTGCAGCATCGTGCGGTGAGCGTGACCCTCGACGCGACCGGGAAGGACAGTCCGCCCGTCTACGATGTCCGACTTGTCGCTCGGGGGGATCGCCGGACGACCGCGCCGCTCTTACGAAAAGTCCGATCTCAACTGAACGCGTCGGCGAGCGCGTCCTATACGCCCGCGACCGGAGAGATCATCGTGCGAATCGGACGATTTGGCAGCAAAAGCGCGGCCGAGGCAGTCGCGCGTCGGGCGCGGACTCTGGGATATCGTAGCGTTCGGGTAGTGCCTCTGGAGTCGAACGCTTCGGCCTCCAGCCGTCTGGTTGTTCGGACATCCGATGGCGCGCCAGTCATGCGTCTGACGGATCGAGTGACGCTCTTTCCCTCGGATCCGGAAGCAGCCGTAATCTTCAATAATCGCGCCTATCGTGGGCGAATTCTCATCGTTCGCAATCCGCGCCATCGTCTGACGGTGATCAACGAGCTTGGTCTGGAGCAGTACCTGCTGGGAGTTGTTCCCAACGAGTTGAACCCGACGGCTTTCGCCGAGATCGAAGCCCTCAAAGCTCAGGCGGTGGCCGCCCGCACTTACGCTCTGCGGAATCTGGGCAAGTATGCCGGTGAAGGATACGATCTCTACGATGATGTGCGCTCGCAGGTCTATGGCGGGAAATCTTCCGAGCATCCGCTGGCCAGCCGGGCAGTGGAAGAAACGCGAGGCATTGTGGCGACCTACGGGCATCGTCCGATTGAGGCGGTCTTCACGTCAACCTGCGGGGGACGGACGGAGAATTCGGAAGCCATCTTCGGCAAGCCAGAGCCTTATTTGCGGAGCACCGTGTGCGCTCCGGAAAAGGGCTGGCTCGCACCGCAGGAAATCGTCACGACACGACGGGAGACACTGGATCGTACCCTGGCGCTGCTCCGTGTGGCTGGCGTCATGCTTCCGCGCCCCTTGACCGAGGCGGTCCTGGCCGAGAAGCCTTCGGCCGATGAGCTTCGGTCGTGGGTGGGGGCTCTGGCTCGCGCTCTGCACCTTCGGGCGGCAGCCCCCGTGGTGATGCCGACATCCTCGCGTCGGCACCCGAAGCTGCTCGATCGGTCGGGATTTGTTGACCTGTTGGTGGAGAACTTTTATCCCGAGGGATATGCCGATCTCTTCTTCACCCCCGAAGATCTCGCGTATCTGCTCGATTATCCCGATGCCGATCAGATTCCCCGCTCGAGCCGGGCGTCGTTCGCCCTGCTGCTGAGCGATGGGATTCTCACTCCTTTCCCCGATGGCACGTTACGTCCGAAGGCTCCGATCGCGCGGCAGGAGGCCCTCACGATGCTCGGGCGAATGCTCGATCGCTTCGATTCCGCCGTCATTCAGGCGGGCCAGCTCATGAACGCAACGCCCACGACGCTCACGGTCAAGACGGCGCAGGGGAAGGCGGCGACTCTCTCCCTGGAACCCGACCTCTTCCTCTTCAAACAGATTGCCGGTCATGTGACTGCCAGCAGCGCGATTCGGGTCATCGGAGGTGAACGCCTTCGGTTTCACGTGAACTCCCGAGGCCGAATTGACTATCTGGAAATTGAACCGAGTCGAGCGGGTGTCGCCAGCGATCGTTACTCGCCCTACGCCCACTGGGAAGTTAGCGTCACCCGAGACGAGATCTCCCGCCGCCTGCGCGACAAGGGGGTGATGGTCGGGCCGGTGGTTGACCTCAGGATCGTTCGTCGGGGAGCGTCGGGCCGCGTGATCGAGCTGGAGATCATCGGACGACAGCACCGTCAGCGCGTCCGGGGACAGGCCATACGCACCCTCTTCAATCTGCGAGACACGTTGTTTGTGATCGAACGGCGGAGGGACACAAGCGGAGCGATTCAGAGTTTCGTCTTCATCGGTCGCGGCTGGGGACATGGTGTCGGCTTGTGCCAGATGGGAGCCTACGGTCTGGCCCTGAGTGGAGCCAGCTACGACCGGATTCTCCGCACGTATTACCGAGGCATTCGCCTGGAGAAGCTCTACTGAATGAGCCCGCTCAGCAAGAATCAACGTTTGGGGGCGCTCCTTCTCTTCGGCCTCCTTTTGCTTGTGGCCTGGTACCGATGGATTCAGTAAGGCCCCGACCCATCCCGGCGATTGTGGGCCCGACCGCATCGGGGAAGAGCGATCTGGGAATGGCTCTGGCGCGCCATTTTGGCGGCGAGATCATCAACTGTGACTCGGTTCAGGTCTACCGGAGGCTGGAGATCGGCACAGCGAAGGTTCCGATGTCGTGGAGGCACCTTGTCCCGCATCACCTCATAGACATCGTGGAACCGACGGAGAATTTCACTGCCGGGGAATATGCGCGACGAGCGCGGGCGGTGATCGAAGAGATCGAAGCGCGAGGACGACTGGCCATCCTCGTCGGCGGCACGGGGTTCTACCTGCGGGCGTTGCGCCAGCCGCTGTTTGAATCACCGCCGACGGATCTGGAGCTGCGTCAGCGTCTGACCCGGATACGGGAGCGCTGGGGAACGCACCATCTCTATCGGATGTTGTGCCGGGTTGATCCTCCCACTGCCGGCCGCCTCTCACCCAATGACTGGTCGCGCATCACACGGGCGCTGGAGTACTACTTTCAAACGGGGCGACGATTGTCCGAGAATCAGATTCACCGACCTCCTCCGCCGGATTGTGCCCGGCGCATCGTTGTCATTGCTCTGGATCCGCCACGGGAGGAACTTTACCGACGCATCAACGCGCGGGCGGAGGCCATGTTCCGCCAGGGGCTGGTGGATGAGGTCAAGAGTCTGCTGGACGCGGGAATTCCTCCATCGGCCAAGGCGTTTGGCGCACATGGGTACCGGCGGGTGATCCAGTACCTTCAGGGGAAGATTTCCCTCCCCCAGGCCATCGAACTGACGAAACAGGACACGCGCCACTACGCCAAACGGCAGCTCACGTGGTTCCGACGAGAACCGGGCGTCACCTGGTTCAAAGGATTCGGCGATGATCCCCGGATTCAGGCAACGGTCATTGCATTCCTCAGCGAGACCCATGACCTGCACCCCGCAGACGAACGTCAGAATGACGTTGAAAAGAGATCGGGCTGATGTTAGGTTTAACAGCCAACGTGAACGATCTATGACAGACGAACAGAGACAAAACGTGCTGGGGGAGGACACGTCCTTGGCAACGACCGAGCATAACGTTCAAGATGTCTTCCTGAACCATGTTCGGCGGGAACGCATGACGGTCACCATCTATCTGGTCAGCGGTGTGAAGCTCATCGGGAAGATCAAAAGCTTCGACAAGTTCTCGGTCCTGTTCGATGCCGGACATCAGGACATGCTGCTGTTCAAGCATGCCATTTCGACCATCTCGGTCGCCAAGCACAGTGAAGCCAAAGTGAAAGCGGGAGCATCGCCCTCTCCCGAAGCGACGCCGTGAGCCGACGGTCTACGGCCCGAGAGTGGTCAAACGTTCCGATGAGAGGACGACTCATCACGTTTGAAGGCATTGACGGGTCCGGGAAGACGACCATGGCAGCCCGGGCGGCTGATTTCCTTCGTCAGCACAACATCCCCTGTGTGACCACGCGGGAACCGGGCGGGACTCGCCTTGGGGCAGCCATCCGCGCGATCTTATTACCCTCGACGGCCGAGAAGAAAGTGACGCCGCTCACCGAACTGCTGCTCTACGCGGCGGACCGAGCCGAGCATGTGCGAGAAGTTATCCTTCCCGCTCTGGAGGCGGGGAAAATCGTTCTCTCCGATCGCTACATGGACGCCACCATTGCCTATCAAGGATACGGGCGAGGAAACGATCTGGAGTTTGTTCGCGCGCTCATGACCGTAGTGACGGCGGGCGTGCGTCCGGATCTGACGCTGCTCCTGGATCTGGACGTGGCGACAGCCGAGCGGCGTCTCCACGAGCGCGGCGGTCGAGGCGCGAACTGGCTCGATCGGGAAAGTCACGACTTCCACGAGCGCGTCCGCCGGGGCTATCTGGAGATCGCCCGATTGGAACCCGACCGGGTCGTCGTCATTGATGCCAGCGGATCGGTCGAGCACACCGCCGCGCGCGTGATCGAAGTGATCAGGGAGCGACTGCAAGGGTGGAGTTACGCACGGAGAAACGAGGAGAATCCGCCCGATGATGACCCGTAGCAACATCCGTCCGTGGCTCATTTGCTTGGGGGAAACATCTCGGTGGCCTTCGCAACGTTGATCGGCAATGAGAGCGTGAAGCACGCCCTTCGCACGGCCCTGGCGACGGGACGACTCGGCCAGGCATTGCTTTTCTCCGGTCCGAGCGGAGTGGGCAAACGGCAGTTCGCCTTAACTCTGGCCAAGGTGCTCAACTGCCATGCCCCCTCGGACAATGATTGTTGTGACCGGTGTCCGCCCTGCCGGCAGATTGAGCGGGGTGAGTTCCTCGATGTGATGGTCATCGAGCCGGAAACTCACGTCCTCAAAATTGATCAAATTCGTCATCTCGTCCAACACGCTCTCTACAAACCCTTTCAGGGGCGAGCCCGCGTGTTCCTCCTCGATCCCGCCGATGCCATGAACGACCAGGCGGCCAATGCGCTGCTCAAAACCCTGGAGGAGCCACCGCCCACATCGTTTTTCATCCTCCTGACGACCCGGCCTCACCAGTTACTGCCCACGATTCGTTCGCGCTGTCAACACTATCGGTTCCAACCGCTCACGGTCCGGGAAGTGGAAGCGTTTCTGCGCCAGCGATTTCACCGTCCGGATTCGGAGATTCGCTTGCTCGCCCGCCTGGCCCAGGGTCAGATCGGACGGGCCCTCGCCATTGATCTCTCGGCCTACGAGGCGATGCGTCGGGAGATGATCGAGATTCTCACTTTGCTTGCTTCGGGGAATCGAACGCGACTGATCGGAGCGGCGGAATATCTCGGACGCCGGCTGACGCGAGAGGAATGCGAGGAGCGACTGGATTTGTTAACCGGTCTTCTTGTAGACCTCGTCCGTCTGATCGAGAAAGCGGAACCGTCCTCTCTGCTCAACAGCGACATAGCCGACCGTCTCCTGCGACTGGCCGAGAAGCTCGGTCGTGAACGAATCGTTCGCCTCACGGAGCGGATAGAGAAATTTCGGAACGATCTTCGACGAAATATCCACCGGCAAATCGCGCTGGAAAACCTTTTTCTGAGCGAATGCGAACACGTACTATTGCAACGGTGACGAGATCATGAGAATTGAGGGAACAGCCACGATCAGGGCGCCGCGAGACATCGTATGGGACCTACTCATTGATCCGAACGTGATTGCCCGGTGCATCCCCGGCTGCCAGAAGCTGGAACCCCAGGGAGATAATCGCTATGCCGCCACGCTGGTTGTCGGTGTGGCCGCCATCCGCGGAACTTACGAGGGAACCTTCACGCTGAGCGATCTTCAACCGCCCGGGAGCTACCGTATCGCCTTCGACGGAAAGGGGACGCAGGGTTTCGTCGCAGGAACCGGAACCCTCACGCTACAACAACAGGATGAGCACACCACGGTTCACTATGCCGGTGATATTCGCATCGGGGGTACACTCGCGGCTGTGGGTCAACGAATGCTCCAATCGGCGGCCCGGATGATGGCCGGCCAGTTTTTCACGGCCATTGAAGCCGAAGCCGAAGCGGCCCTGAAAGCCCGGGAGACGGGCCGCGCCGCCCCATCCGTTCGACACGGCATCGTGCTGACGTTGCTTCGCTCCTTGCGCAATCTCGTGAGAAACGTCCTTCGTCGAGCCTTCAAACGATAAGCCACCTCTCCCTGGACGGACGTCATCGGACACGACTGGCCGAGTTGGCGCAAGCCCAAGATGTTGTCACACGACGCAAAACGCCCGGTCGAGATCAAGAACTATCCCCACGCTGATCCATCTACCGGATACCCCCGATGGGGTCATCCGAAATTCCAGAAACGGAATTGACCTCCGGACAATTCAGCCGGTGGACAGCCGCCGTCGCATCTCCTAGAATACGCGCCGCATGAGTGAGATTCAGGGGGATCCGAGTCGTGATAGGGCGCGAGAAGAAGACCGAACGATATCTATGCGAAGGAGAGTCACCAGCGAATGAAAAATGCCAGCGGACGGGTGATTCGTGAGAATCTTTTATCCGTCCTCGGGGTTTTCGCATCAGTCCGCGCGTTTCGCGAGCTCTTTTCCGAGGACTCGTCCATGTGCTTCGCACGCCACCGAGGGTTGAAAAATGAGGTCTTCCAATGGATGAAAAACGCCAACTGCATCTGTTGGAACCTTTCATCCGTTGGCAGGAGTTTTCGTAAGGAGGAGCTAATGAGACGACAGGTCGGTGTGGGAATGTTTATCCTGCTTCTGCTCGGCGGGACCATGCCCTGCAATGCCCAACAGCGATTGAAGATTTACATTTCGGCGGATATGGAAGGGATCGCGGGCGTTGTGACCGACGAGCAGTTGGGACCGAACGGGTTTGAGTACCAGCGATTCCGCGAGTTCATGACCGCCGAAGTCAATGCGGCCATCGAAGCGGCGCGACAGGCCGGAGCGACCGACATCGTCGTGAGCGATTCTCACGGCAACGGGCAGAACCTGCTCATCGAGAAACTACCCAAAGATGTCACTGTTGTTCGCGCCTGGCCTCGACCGCTCATGATGATGCAAGGGATTGATGAGACCTTCGACGGAGCCATTTTCATCGGCTATCACGCCAGCGCCGCCAATCCCCAGGGGGTTCGCGCGCACACGATCTCCAGCGCCCGGTTTGCTGATGTTCGCCTCAACGGGGTTTCGGTGTCCGAGGCGGTGATCAATGCCGCCATCGCCGGTCATTTCAATGTCCCGGTCATCATGATCTCCGGCGATGATGCCGCCGTCGGCGAAGCCGCCACTGTGCTCGGAAATATCGAAACGGCGGTCGTCAAATGGAACTACGGATTTCATTCGGCCCGGACGCTGACGCCGGAGGCGGCTACCGAGGTGATCCGCCAGAAGGTGCGGGCTGCTATCGGCCGAATCAAAGAGTTCAAACCTTACCGTGTGAGGACGCCGGTGACGCTGGAGATTCAATTCAAGAACTATCGCCCGGCGGAGATCCTGAGCTACCTCCCGATCGTTGAGCGGATCGGGTCGCGCACAATACGCATGGTCGGCAAGGATATGATCGAGGTCTCAAAATTTCTGGAGTTCGTCGTCACATACGATCCATCGCTTGCGCCTTGAGGCAAAGCGACGGCGAAGGGAGGATCGGTCATGACGAGGACTGCGCCGTAATTTTCGCCTCGACCTAACCGGGACTCCCGCTACTCTTGGCTGTGTCACTCGAACCCGTTCCACTTTTGATTCGGCAACGCGAGGGAAATTACACGGGGTCAGTCATCATTGGAGCCACCAGGGCGCTTGAATCTCCTATCGGATTGGGGCTACTATGGACAACCTGATGCGAGAGACGTGGTGACGACACGGGAGACGATCACGAGCATGAAAAGTCCATCGCCAACGGAAGCCCGCGCCCAGCGCGGAGAAGCGATTTATCGGCAGTTCCTTCGCGATAAGCTGGAGCCGACGCACAAAGGAGAGTTCGTGGCCATCGAGCCTGACTCAGGCGACTACTTCCTTGGCAAGACCTCGCTTGAGGCTATTTTGAAGGCGCGCCAGAAACATCCCGACAAGGTTTTTCATGTGATTCGTATCGGACATCCGACGGTAGGGAAGATCGGGCGGTGCGGGCATGATTCGCGGATACGTCAACGCGGATGATGAAGCCGTCATTGAAGTAGAAATCATCGGCTCGGGGCTGATTGAGGCCGTCATTGACACAGGCTTCAGCGGTTTTCTCGTATTGCCCCGCACCCACCCATATAGTTCGACCCTCCCCGTAGTAGCCTCTGAGACCTACGACGTGGCGGGCGGACAACGCGTGACTTTTGATGTGGCTTTGGGGAAGATCCACTGGATGGGACAGGCCATGCTGGTGGAGATTCTTCTCAGTCCGGGGGCTGAGGTGCTCATCGGAACACAGGTGTTCCGAGGACAGCGACTGGAGATTGATTACGACAAGCGCACCGTTATGGTTGACTTCAGCCCCTAGTCTTCCGATTCTCCTGAACGACGGGGTGAGAGAGTACCATGCGGCTGAATCTCAGAGCAGGTCGAATCGCCCCAATAAATAGCTCTCGTGCGAAAAGAATGTTCAGGCTCGATACGCGAGCAAATGAAGCACATTCAATGCAGCTATCGCGATACCATGCGCGATGGCTCCGGCGAGCAACTCGCTATCCTCCTGCCTCTTGGGGAAAGCGTCATGCCGATTATCGGGGGATTGGATCACGCACAATAGGCATGGTCGGCAAGGATATGATCGAGGTCTCAAAATTTCTGGAGCTTGTCGTCACATACGATCCATCGCTTGCGCCTTGAGGCAAAGCGACGGCGAGAGGAGGTGGGTCATGAGGACGTTACTCTTTCTGCTGCTGGGCGTCGGTGTGATTGTTTCGGGATCGGAGCCTGACGGCTTCTCTCAATCGAGCGAGCGTCCGCTGCGAGTGAACGGGCGGCGGATTGAGGAGCGGCTGATGGCGCTCGCGCAATTCGGCAAAAATCCCGAAGGCGGCGTCAGCCGCGTCGCCTTCAGCGACGCTGACGTTCAGGGTCGCCAGTACATCATCTCGCTCATGCGCGAGGCCGGTCTGACGGTGCGGATTGATCCGGCGGGCAACATCATCGGGCGACGCGACGGGAGCGATCCGTCGCTTCCGGTCATCCTCTTCGGATCGCACATTGATTCGGTTCCGCGCGGGGGGAATTACGATGGAGATGTCGGCGTCATCGGCGCCATCGAATGCGTTCAGGTGCTCAAAGAAAACGGGGTGATCACGCGGCATCCGCTGGAAGTGGTCGTCTTCGCCGACGAAGAAGGAGGGCTCGTGGGCAGTCGGGCCATGATCGGCGAGCTGACGCCGGAGACGCTCGACGTCATCAGTCACAGCGGCAAAACCGTGCGCGAAGGCATCCGGTACATCGGCGGCGATCCCGATCGCCTCGCGGAAGCCCGGCGGCGCAAGGGCGAGATCAAAGCCTATCTCGAACTCCACATCGAGCAAGGGGCGCGACTGGAGGCGGAGAAGGTTCAAATCGGCGTGGTCGAGGGGATCGTCGGGATCAACTGGTGGAACGTGACCGTTGAAGGGTTCGCCAATCACGCCGGGACGACGCCGATGGACCGGCGGCGGGATGCGCTGCTTGCGGCGGCTCACCTCATCATCGCTGTGAATCGCATCGTCACGAGCGTGCCCGGACAACAGGTGGGGACGGTCGGGCGCATCGCGGCTGAACCGGGCGCTCCCAACGTCATCCCCGGTCGCGTGGTGATGAGCCTCGAATTGCGCGACCTCTCGCGCGAGAAAGTGGCCTCGCTGTTTGAAAAGATTCAGCAGGAGGCGCGGGCCATCGAAGGGCGATTTGGCGTGACCATTCGATTCGATCCGATCCCGGCCAATTCGATCCCGGCGATGACCGACGAGCGCGTGCGCCGGCTCATCGCCGAATCCGCGCGCGAGCTGGGCCTGAGCTACATGTTCATGCCCAGCGGGGCAGGCCATGATGCCCAGGAGATCGCCCGCATCGCCCCCGTCGGGATGATCTTCGTCCCCAGCGTGGGCGGCATCAGCCACTCGCCCAGGGAGTACAGTCGGCCCGAGGACATCGCCAACGGGGCGAACGTCCTGCTCCAGACGATCCTCAAGATTGATCGCGGAGCACTGCCCTGATGCATGCTCAAGAGGCAGCGAAGACTTTCGAGCCTGAGACGCTTGCGCAAGCGCGAAAGCTTGCGCCACACAAACCATATTTTTCGGAGAAATTGCTCATGTGCTCACGCACGCCACGAAGGGTGAAAATGGGTTCGCCAACGGATAAAAAGTACCAACGGATGGTTGATCCGTTGGAACCTTTCATCCGGTGGAAGATAATTTTCATGGGAGTCGCTCATGGGGGGTCCCAGACTTTCACCCAGAACCCTTGAAAATGAGGCTCGCCAACGGATAAAAAGTGCCAAAGGATATTTGATCCGCTGGAACCTTTTATCCGATGGGGAGGATTTTCAAGGGAGTTGTCTCTGATGCAGTGGCGTGATCCCAGGACGATAAACATCTGGAAGCGCCCGTTTCCAACGGGCCTGGCGCTCAGTTCCACGGAGCCCCCGGAGGCGTGCGCTCCCGGAGATTTTCGGAGGAGGACTATGAGGGGCAAATACAAATCACATGTGGCTTCTTTCATCGTCGTTTTTGCAATGACGGCGAAGATGCTGATTCCGGTATGGGGTCAGCAAGTTCCCATCAGTTTTGAGG
Organism: Blastocatellia bacterium; assembly: GCA_035573895.1. NCBI lineage: Bacteria > Pseudomonadati > Acidobacteriota > Blastocatellia > Blastocatellia bacterium. Next base: position 52,004 of record DATLZR010000083.1, read on the forward strand.
CGCTCCGGTATCGGTACATCGGACCGGTGGGCAACCGCGTCACGAGCATCGTCGGCGTGCCGGGGCAGCCGAATATCTATTATGCCGGAGCCGCATCGGGCGGCATCTGGAAGACAACCGATGGAGGCGTAACCTGGCAGCCGATCTTCGATGATCAGCCCGTATCCTCCATTGGCTCGCTGGCTGTCGCACCGTCGGATCCGAACATCGTGTGGGCGGGAACCGGCGAGGATTGCATTCGCAGTCACATCTCCATCGGCAACGGTATTTACAAATCGCTCGACGCCGGGAAGACGTGGATGCACATGGGCCTTGAGAAGACGGGCCGCATCGGACGCATCGTCATTGATCCACAGAATCCCGACATTGTTCTGGCCTGCGCCCTGGGCCATGCTTACGGACCACAGCCCGAACGTGGCGTCTTTCGCACGACCGATGGAGGCAAGACCTGGGAGAGGACTCTGTTCGTTGACGAGAACACCGGCTGCTCCGACATTGCCATGGACCCGAACAATCCCCGGATTCTTTTCGCCGGCATGTGGCAATTGGAAATCCACACCTGGGGACGGGAAAGCGGCGGGCCGGGCAGCGGCCTTTACATGAGCCGGGATGGCGGCGTGACCTGGAAGCGCCTGACGGGTCGTGGACTGCCCACGCGCGAGGTCGGCAAAATCGCCGTGGCCGTCGCACCGTCCAATTCCAACCGGGTCTACGCCATCATCGAGACGGGCGATGGCGTCCCTTGGAAAGGCAAAGAGACGGACCGGGGCACGCTCTGGCGCTCGGACGACGGTGGGGAGACCTGGCGCGTGGTGAGCTATGATCACTATGTCAACGGGCGCGCTCACTACTACTCGCATCTGGCCGTGGCTCCCGACAACGAGAACGAAGTCTATTTCCTCACCGCCGCGTTCTCCGTTTCGTTTGATGGTGGCCAGACGATAAATCCGGTGCCTCCCGGATCCAGTCCCGGTGGTGACAATCACGAGATGTGGATTGATCCGAAAAATCCCAACCGCATGGCCGTAGCCAATGATGGTGGCGTCTCGCTTTCGACGACGCGAGGCCGCACGTGGCAGCGCATTCAGCTTCCCATCGCGCAGATGTATCACGTCACGGTGGACAACCAGATCCCGTACTATGTCTACGGCAATCGCCAGGATGGGCCGTCAACGCGAGGGCCGAGCAACAGTCGCCTGATGGGATTTGGCGGCAGCCCTGGCATTATTCCCCGTGGCGAATGGCACTCGGTCGGAGGCGGCGAGAGCGGCTGGGCCACGCCCGATCCGGTGGATCCCAATATCATCTGGTCGAGCGCCTCGGGTTCAGGGAGCGTGGGCGGCATCGTCGTCCGCTACGATGAGCGAACCCGACAGGCCCGCAACGTTGAGGTCTGGCCCGATAGCACCATTGGTTGGCCGGCGGCCGAGCTGAAGTATCGCTTCGTTTGGACGTTCCCCCTGACGATCTCGCCGCACGATCATAACACGGTCTACGTCGGCAGCCAGTACGTGCATCGCACGACCGACGGGGGACAGAGCTGGCAGGTGATCAGTCCCGACCTGACGAGCAACGACAAGAGCCGACAACAAATCTCCGGCGGCCTCACTCCCGACAACATCGGCGTGGAGTACGCTCCGGTCGTCTTCGCCATCGCCGAATCGCCGCGGGAAAAGGGAGTCATTTGGGCCGGAACCAATGATGGTCTCGTGCACATCACCCGGGACGGCGGTCGCACCTGGACCAACGTCACGGCCAACATCCCCAACCTTCCCCCCTGGGGAACGGTGAGCAACATCGAGCCCTCGCGCCATCAGGCCGGCAAGGCCTACATCACCGTAGATTTTCACCAGGTCAACAATCGCGACCCCTACGTCTATAAGACGACCGACTACGGGAAGACGTGGAAACTCATCACCAACGGAATTCCCAGGAGTCCGTTGAGCTATGCTCACTGCATTCGGGAAGACCCGGTTCGACCGGGTTTACTCTACCTGGGCACGGAAAACGCGCTCTACGTCTCATTCGATGATGGCGAAAACTGGCAGCCGTTGCAGATGAATCTTCCTCATGCGCCGGTTTACTGGCTGGTGGTGCAGGAGCATTTCAATGATCTCGTGGTGGCGACCTACGGGCGCGGCTTCTGGATTCTGGACGACATCACGCCGTTGCAGCAACTGACGCCGCAGGTTCTCGCGGCGGAGGCGCATCTGTTCGCTCCTCGGCCGGCTTATCGCTTCCATCCGATCACTCCACCGATGATGATGTCCAACGATCCGACGGCGGGTCAGAATCCACCCTATGGAGCTTCAATCAACTACTATTTGAAGTCGGTGCCGAGCGGGGATGTGACCATCCGCATTCTCGACGCCAGGGGGCAGCTCGTGCGCACGCTTCAGGGCACCAAGCAAGCCGGCCTCAATCGCGTATGGTGGGATTTGCGGACGGAGCTATCGAAGG
>DATLZR010000084.1 GCA_035573895.1 Blastocatellia bacterium
GTCCCAGCGCGTCTCACCGGTCACCGCCGAGGGACTGGCGGATTTCGTTCGGAAAAATCCTCTCGCGTAGGCCATCAACCCGATGCCCACCGCGATGAGAATAAGTCCGTTCACCCAATCGAGCAGAGCCGCCAATCCCACCCAGAAAAACCAGAATCCGATCCGCCTCAGCGCCGCGATCCGATCTCCCGTTTGTAATTCGCCGAGGATCGCTTTGATCTGACTCACGCCGGCGGATAAGGCGTCGTGAACGACATCACTGAGAATCTGGATTCGGGAGGCTGAAGCGCCCGGCGGCCTCTCGCCCACCCGCCAGCCCGAGGAGAGTCCGCGAAGATCGGTCCCACACCGGCGACAGAAGTTTTGTTGAGGAAGTGTTCGGGTCCCACACTGAGGGCAGACACCCATCATCGTTGCTCTCGAAAAGAAGCTCGCCGATCACGGTCCGACGCGTCAGCGCCCCTCGGTCGTGACCGTGCTCCGGTCTCTGGCCATTGTGGATAACAGGTAACGGTCAGGGGGGAAAGAACAGGAGGTGTGCGCCGGGCGGGCAGGGACCCTCGCCTCCGCCTTGTCATTCGCCGTCTGATCCCCGGTTGTCGTTGGTGAAAGCTCATGAGTGATTCCCTGGCAGCTCGTGGGATTCGGACGACGTGCTGCCGGCCATTTGCTCCAGCGACCGGGCGATGCGCCGGTTGGCGATCTTATTCAGGACAAGGCCGAGACCGACGATTACAGCCATCACCAGCCATAGCATCGCCTGTTGCCGGTAGACGAGATACTGGAGGTACAACAGGGCTCCAAAGGCCGGGAAGAAGACGAAAACGAGGCCCATCTGCTGCGCCTGAACGCCCTTGATGATCGGTTCCGAGAAGGGATAGCCGCCGCGATAAAACAGTGATGCCACCCCCAGGTAAAAGTAAGCCATCGCCAGGCCGAAGGCCGCATGTACAAGCGCATGGGAAGGAGGCCAGATGAACGAAAAGATCACGGCGAGAAAGACGAAAAGAGGGAGGAGAAATGAGAGGCAAAAGGCTTTCTTGAGGCTGGAGAAAAATCGCTCGCGCTCCTGCAGCGGACTGGCCTGAAAGATCCATCCGGCTGCATGCTCCTCCGAGTACGGGAGCAGCGTGAGGAATGACTGCACGAGCATGGGTCCGACCATGACCGAGAAGAATGACCCCGTCTGGAATTTCTTGCTCACGAGTGGATCGCCCAGACTCTTATCCACGAATCCGATGAAAAGGAAGGCCAGGGGGAATCCCAGAGTCGGATAGAGGCGCAGTTTGAGCAGCCGATTGCGACGGAGCATCTGTCGGGTGAAATAAAATCCGGCTCGTTCTTCGGGATGCCGAAGCAGCAGGTGCTCAAGGCGGGAGAGCCATCGGACCCTCTCCCGGCTTCGACCGGACGGCGGGCGAGAGTCGCTGGCGACTGTGCGCAACCGCGCCAGATGCGCCGAATAGTCGAGCGAAAAGCTGCGCAACCCGGCTCCCAACAGAAAGACCGTCGCCAGCATCGCCCACAGCGCCCATACGGCGTAATCGCGCGTGATGTGCCCGAGCCCGATCTGCACCAGACCGGCAAACCATCCGGGAGGAATCAATAACACCCAGCGATCAAAATCGCCGAAGTGTCCCTGCTCGACATAGCGAATGGAGCGCGGAATCAGTTGGTACCCGACGAGCACCGTCAGCGAGAGCACGACCTGAAGATAGACGATCACATCCTTGAACTTCTCGTAATTGATGACCTTGAGCAGGGCTCCGTAAAAGAGGATGATGAGGCCAGCGGCGAAGAGATTCGCCACCAGCGCCACCGGGAAGTAAACCAGAGGAAAATACCAGCGCGATTCCCTGGCGAATGCCCCAAGAACCGCCGGGAAGAAACTCAGCGACGTGCCGAAAAGCAGCACATAGAACAGCAGGTTGCTGAGCTTAACGGCGAAATAGGTTCGTGAGCTGATGGGCCGGTGGCCAAGAATCTCATAATCGTCCGGGCTGATGATGGTCGCGCCGAAATCGGACAGCACCACCAGCGCCATCATCGTCATCGAGTAGGCGAGGAGCAAGACCGAATAGTGAAAGAGCGTAATCGGCGTGGCGAAGACGAACGCCAGCGACATCATGAGGCTGAACAGGCCATAAATGAGACAGCTCATCGCCAGCGCCGACTGGGTCGTGTGCGCGTCAAGCCGGATGCTTCGCCGGCGGAAATCAAGCCGAAGCGAAGCCAACAACAGATGGCGATACTGGTGGAAGTCAATGCCCAGACGGGCCGCCAGGGCGTTCCATCGGGGTGAATCCCAGAGGTTCATCGTCCGATCTCCACCACGCTGCGGGCGAAGGCGTCGGCCAGCTCCCCAATATCAGTGCTGAGCGTCAGTTGCTTGAAGACGTCTTCGAGCGATGCCTGGCGCGTCATCTCCTTCAGTTGATCCACCCGGCCATCGGCCACGATCTTGCCTTTGTTGATGATGATGACGCGATCGCAGACGCGCTCGACGACATCGAGGATATGCGAGCAATAGAAGATGGTTTTTCCCTCCTGCGCCAGGCGTCGAACCAGTTCCTTCAGCAGCAGGGCGCTGCTCGCATCCAGTCCGCTCAACGGTTCGTCCAGGAAAATGATCTTGGGATTGTGCAGCAGGGCCGCCGAAATGAGGACCTTTTGTTTCATCCCCTTGGAATAGCTCGACAACCGATCATGCATCACCTGCACCAGGCCAAAGAGCGTCATGAACTCTTCGATGCGGCGGTCGAGCACATCTTCATCCAGGTGATAGAGTCGCCCGACGAGCTGGAGATATTCGTAAGCCGTGAGGCTCTCGTAGAGTCCCCCCGTTTCCGGGACATAGCCGATGCGCTTTTTGATCTCGGTCGGATTCTCCGCCATATCGAGGCCGTCAATGATGATCCGACCGCTGGTGGGGCGAATCACCCCGGTGAGCATCTTGACGGTTGTACTCTTGCCCGCGCCGTTTGGGCCGAGATAGCCGAGAATTTCCCCCTGTTGCACGCAAAAGGAGATGTCGTCCACGGCGACCGTTCCATTATAGCGTTTGGTCAAATGTGTTACCTCGATCATAGGTCATCCTCGTCTCCTCATACCTGCGCCTGAAGGCGTTCGGAATATCTCCACCACGCTCTCCACTCCCATCGGCACGGTGCCCCTTGTGCCCGACGGACTTCCGACGCAAGGCCGACAATTGTATCACACCGCCAGCCACGGGAAAGCATTCGCGCCCGGTAGGGCAGATCAGAAGGAGCCCGTGACTCTTCATCGGACCGATGCCTTCCGATGGCACTTGCGCGCGGCCGGGCGAGCCTTTTTCGCTGGTGATCGTGGGTTCCAGCGATGGCGATCCATAGCGATTTGATTGAGGGCGACAAACCGAACTCCTTCGGCCAGCAACCGCTGGCGCTGGATTTCTTGCAAGACCAATGACCGTCGCCCGATGGTGAGCCGTCCCTGATGATTAACGACGCGGTGCCAGGGAAGGTCATCGGGGCACACCGACAGGGCCCATCCTACGGTGCGTGCGCTAACGCCTGACCGACAGAGCGCGGCTATATCTCCGTAGGAGAGAACCCGCCCCCGAGGAATGCGCCGTACCCACCGGTAGATTTCCGAGAACTGTCCTTTGGTCTTGTTCATCGCCCTCCTGCGATGATCCCCGTGAGCGTGCGGTGCACCCCGAAGATCAACCGACACCGTCGCTCATTGCTCCTTACGATATTGTGGTGAGATCGGTTCGTCGAGAGACGGACAGGCGCGAGCCATCGCATCGGCAGGAAAATTCTTCACCGAGCCACCCCCCGTGCGTTCAGGGGAAGATTCCCAGCTCACGGTAGGCGCGGGCGACCTTCTCGATCGCCACGATGTAAGCCGCGGTGCGCAGATCCGTTTTCCGTCGGAGAGCCGTCTCGCGCACCTCGTTGTAGGCGCGGCACATGGTTTCGTCCAGTCCCGAATTCACCAGGTCCTCCTCGTCCGGCCCGTGAAGCAGCTCACGCCGCAGGGCCGCTGGAACTTTATGACCGGTGATGCGCTCCATCGCCTGAATGAGTCGCTCCTGCTGCATCTCCTCCCGCCGTTTCTCCATGCGACCGAACCGGATGTGCATGAGGTTCTTGGCCCATTCAAAATAGGAGACGGTCACGCCCCCGGCATTGAGATAAATATCCGGGATAACAAAGACGCCCCGGGCGAGCAGTATCTCCTCGGCTTTGATCGTGGTGGGACCATTGGCGGCTTCGGCGAGAATTTTCGTGCGGATTCGATCAACGTTTTCGAGCGTGATCTGGTTTTCCAGCGCCGCCGGAATGAGGATGTCGCACTCGATCTCCAGCACCTGACGGGGATCGGCGATATTGGTCGCGCCGGGGAAGTTGAGGATGGATCCCGTCGCCTGCCGGTGCTCGGCCAGCCGGGCGATGGAGAGCCCTTTGGGATTGTAGACGCCTCCATCCACCTCGGCCACGGCGATGATGCGGGCGTCGTCTTCCTCCTGTAAGAACCGGGCGACGTGATACCCGACGTTGCCGAATCCTTGGACGACAACGCGCTTGCCCGCCAGCGTCCCTTTCAACCCGATCCGTTTGAGGTCCTCTCGATGGCGAAAGACCTCGCGCAGGGCGAACTGAACCCCTCGACCCGTCGCTTCCTTGCGCCCGCGAATGCCGCCCTGGCTGACGGGCTTGCCGGTGACGCAGGCCAGATTATCAATGCCACCGGGATTGAGCGCATCGTAGGTGTCAGCAATCCACGCCATCTCGCGTTCGCTTGTGCCGAGGTCCGGCGCGGGAACGCTGATCCCCGGACCGATGAATCCCTTGCGGTAGAGTTCGGCCGTGTAGCGCCGGGTGATCTTTTCCAGTTGCTCTTCGGTGTAGTTCTTCGGATTGAGGCGGACGCCCCCCTTCGCTCCCCCGAAGGGGACATCCACGATGGCGCATTTGTAGGTCATCAGTGCGGCCAGCGCCATGATCTCATCCTGAGTGACGAAATCGCTGTAGCGAATCCCTCCTTTGGTCGGCTTCTTGTGCTGACTGTGCTCGACGCGCCAGCCGTGAAAAATCTTGTATTCGTCGCCGAACCGCACGGGAAATTGGACGAAGTAAACGGCGTTGCACGCCTTGATCTGATCCAGCAGCCCGCGCGGATAATCGAGCAGGGCTGCCGCCTTGTCGAATTGCTGCGAGACGATGTGATAGAGATTGAGGTCTTCTGCGACCTTCTGGGCCGTCATTCTCCTGTCCTCCTGTTGATCCTGGGACGAAACGCCTCCGCTCGTTTCATATCGGGTGGCCCCATTATATCACAGCCGGACGCGGCGTCATCAGCTTGAACTGCGTGCCCGGCTCAGGTAATCTTTAGCCCGGATCACATCCTTGATTGATGGAGGAAAGAAACAGTGCCAGTACAACGACGGACGAGTTACATCGCCGGGCTGGCGAGCGCGGTTTTGATCGTTGTCCCCCTGGTGGTTCACGCTCAAGGGCAAAACGAGCAAGCGACGGGAACGCTGCTGGTCAAATGCGTGGATGCCTCGGGTCAACCTCTGAAGGACGTCCGCCTCTGGGTCATGGGTCTGCGCATGGCTCAGCCCTTGGAGGAAAAGAGCGACAAGAAAGGGGAGGCGACCTTCAAGAAGCTGGCTGTGGGACTGTATCGCGTCGTCGGCCGGAAGAATGGATTTGAGCCAAGTTACTATGAGCCGGTGCGCATCGCCGCCAATGCGCAGGAAACTGTCACCCTCAAGTTCCAGCCGGGCGACGTTAACAAAAAGCTTTACTTTGAAGATCCGGCCCTTCTTCAGCAGGCCAATCAACTCTTCCAGGAGGGATTCAAGCTGCTTCAGGAACAAAAGTATCCCGAGGCGGCGGCCAAATTGAGCGAATCGCTCAAGATCGTTCCCGCCAATCCCGACGGCCATTATTTCTTAGGCATTGCCCTGATTCAGCAACGCAAATGGGATGAGGGGCGGAAGGAGGTCGAAGCGGCCGTAGCGCTCAATCCCGACGAGCCGCGCTACCGCGAGGTGTTGAAAATTCTCCCCGGTCTGCGGCTCGGCGATGAAGGATCGGACGCTATGGCGCGACGGGACTTCAAGACGGCCATCGCCAAGTACACCGAACAGCTCAAGCTCCAACCCGACAATACCGATGCCATGTACAACCTGGCGCTCGCCTATGCTAACGACGGGCAGCACGACCGAGCCCTGGAAATCATCCGCGATGCGATCAAGCGGAAGCCGGACGAAGCGGCTTATCGTAACCTGGAGAACTTGATTCAGCAGCATAAGGAACAATCGGTGATTCAGCAGGCGGCCAAACTCCTGGCCGAAGGCGATCAACTGATCAAAGAGGGAAATTACCAGGCGGCGCTGGAAAAATACGAAACCGGTCGGAAGATGCTTCCCAAGGAGGAACCCGCCGTCTGGTATGCCATCGGACGCTGTCACGCGAATCTGAATCATCCGGAGCAGGCCATTGCCGCATATCAACAGGCGGTTCGTCTTGATCCCAAGAAACCCGAGTACAGTCAGGCGCTGGCCGCCCTCTACCTGGAGCAAAAACGCGTCGCCGAAGCCATTGGCGTTTACGAGGCGCTCTCTCAACAGCTTGGGGAACGCGCCGACGAGAAGCTGTTCGAGCTGGGCAAGAAGTATCTGGCCGATAATAATCCTGAGCTGGCGATCCCCCTGCTGGAGCACGTCCAGCGCGTCAATCCGAATCACGCCGAAAGTTATTACGAGCTGGGCGTCTACTACTACTACGCGGGAGACAAAGCGAAGGCGAAGCCGCTGCTGAGCAAATACGTGGAGATCGGGAAGGATCAAAAACACCTCGAAGACGTCAAAGCCTTGCTCGCCGTCATCGAGCGAAGCACGAAACCGGCTCCACCGGCCCGAACCCGACGACCGTAAGGCCGGCCCGGATGCGCTTCCTGTGACGCAGACCTTTCCCGTCTGCGGCCAGCAACGAACCTGCCTCACCAGCGGCACAGACGGGAAAGGCAGCGCAAGATCTTCGAGCGCCTGCGCCCGCAGGCCGAAGGCATTAATCTCTGAAAAAGGCTCTCTGTCGCCAGGCAGGCGGGAACTGTCAGGCTATGCTTTCTCCTTCGCGCCACTCGGGCAAAGAGTGTGATCTCCCGGGAGAAGCGCAAAGCGTTATCGCGGCCGCTCGCGCTCAGGATGGATGGAGATTTCGCTCACTTCCTCCTCGAATGTCCGACCCTGGACGAACAGATAATAGGCCACGCCGACAAGAACCAGAACGGTCAGGATGGCGATGACGGCAATATACCAGGGCAGGCCATAGGGAAGCAGCAGCAGGAACGGACCGACAATCACCAATCCCAGTCCGATCACAACCGACGTGAGGACAATGGGCGTTTCCTCTGCCGGGGTGCGCATGCGTTCGCCGATGAGCGATCCGCCGAGCGTGGTGACCGCGCCGATGGCCACGGTCACCAGGAACGATCCCCAATCTCCTGCGCGAGCGTAGGAGACGAGAAACAGCGTATCGCCCAATCCCAGCCAGAGAACCGAGCCGGAGACCAGCGCCATCGCCAGCATGGCTGCGACAATGGGTTCGCTCAGCACAACCCGTTCTTCCATGAATCCCACGATGAGACCGCCGATGAAGAAACTGCCGAGAATGATCGCAAGAAACAACGGATTGCCCACCTGCAAACTGGCCCCTAAGGGTTCCGTCTGTGCTTTCTCCACGCTCTCGGCGTATCGAGTGACCAGGACTCCCAGGGCCAGATGCATTCCGAAAATGACCGCCATGCCGATGAGGATGCGTTTCACAGCCCCTTTCATCATATCACTTCCTCCTCAGACGCGCCGATGTGGGACGATGGGAGGTCACACACGCCTTTGGTCGCCGCACACGGACGTCTCTCGGCCAAAGGCCAGTGTTCTTCTCGTCGTCCACCGGGTCTTTGCTTAGCATAGGCCCCGAGCTGGCCGAAGTCAATCGGGCTTGACCTGTCCCGCCTGGAGTTATAAAGTACCGGCAGCGCACGCGGATAGGAGGCGGACGGCGGCTGGACTCGCGCCGGTCGGGAGATAAGCGGGCGATGATCGAAAGCAAGAAACTCCTGCTGGAGAAGCTGAGCGATCTTTCTCCCCAGGTTGACCTGGCCATCGTCCTCCAGGACCTGGCGCTCCTGGATCCGGCCTTCCACTCTCTATCTCAGGAAAAGCGCGCGACAGCACTGGCCGAGGCATTGCGCGATCGGAAATTTTTCGCCACCTACGAGGAGTGCGTGGAGATGGTCTCTCTGTGGATGGAATCAAAGGCCCTCTACGGTTCCGATACCCGCGCGCTGCTCGACGATGTCAACGCTCGTCGTCTGCTCACGTTCACGCCCAAGATGTCGCCCTCCGACCGATCGGTGGAATCGGGCAAGGATGTGCTGCTCCGGGAATTGATCCGCAAGCTCATCGCGGGCCTTCAGTCCTCGTGCAGTTGGGGCGAGCGCGGCCTGGTCAGCGTCGAACGGGATGGCGTCCTGGAGATGCTCAGTCTCTTGCGCCTGCTCGTCCCTTTCCCCGAACTCTACGATTTCGCCACCGCGACGATTCAGGAAATGTTCGATCAGTTGGAAGCCGAACGCCGCGAGGTGCTGGCTAAAAATCGCCGCCAGCTTCATCGTCAGGTTCAACGCGAAATCGAAAGCGACTGGGGAGAACACGAGGATCAAGAATCCTCCTGAACGTATTGCACAGCCTTCCCCCGTCACTCCGGCGAGCGGCCTCTGTGCGAGGAGGCTCTCTGTGATCCCCGTCCTCAAATGATAAAGTGGGCGGAAAAAGAATCCCCTATCGGGCTGAGGGCGAGGTTCAGACCTCTTCCAGAGGGGCGACTTTCTCCATCAATGTGCGCTGACCGAATCCGGGAAACGAGACGATGAGCTTCACCCGATCGCCCTGACCTTCTCGCCGGAGCACCCGACCGATTCCATACTCGGGATGGCGCACCCACATACCGGGCCGAAACGAGCGGCTCCGGGGAGGCGATGAGGGATCGGGCAGATTCACCGACATGCCCCGCTCGGCGAAAAAGTGCCGAATGCTCTCGATGGTGTTATAGGTCTTTCCGCTATAGGTCGCGCGGGGGCGGGCGAAGGAATGATCTTCCTGACCGGACGCCTCTTTGGTGTGATCCTCACTGAGATCTTCTACCAGTTCCCAGGGTAATTCGCGCAAAAAGCGGGAGGGGCGAGCGGATACTTCTTTCCCCTGGTATCGTCGCATGCGGGCATGCGTGAGGAAGAGGCGCTGCTGGGCTCGCGTGATGGCGACGTAAAAGAGTCTCCGCTCTTCTTCCAGTGCAGCCTCGTCGTTTTGAGAGCGAAAGTGGGGGAAGAGGTCCTCCTCCAGCCCCACGATGAAGACGGTGGGGAATTCCATCCCTTTGGCGCTATGCATGGTCATGAGCGTCACCGGGGCGTTGGGATCGTATTCGTCGGCATCGGAGATGAGAGCGGCATGGTCAATAAACTCCCGGAGCGACTGGCCCCGCTCCTGCGCTTCGGTGGCTGCCGTGACCAACTCTTCGAGGTTGAGCAATCGGCTTTCGGCCTCCAGCGATCGTGCCGATGTCGTGCGTTTGGCCTCAAGCGCCTGAGCGTAGCCGGTGGAGGAGATGGCGGCGCGAACGACGTCGGCGGGGCCGTTAGTACGAGCGTGCTCGGCGAGCGCCTCCATCATTCCGACGAAATCCCGAAGCGGAGCGAGACTCCGCTCCGGCAGCCGCGCCTCAACAAGAGCCAGCTTCACGCTGTCCCAGAGCGAGAGGTGGTACTCGCGGGCGAGGGACTCGATAGCCTCCAGCGTCTTGCGTCCGATTCCTCGCGGCGGTGAGTTGATGATGCGGCGGAAGCTCTCGTCATCCCAGGGATTGAGCGCCAGTTTCAGGTAAGCGAGGATGTCCCGAATTTCCGCCCGCTTGTAGAAGGAAAATCCTCCGACCATCGTGAAACTCAGTCCTCGGGCGCGACAGGCGTCCTCCAGCAGCCGCGATTGAGCATTGGTGCGATAGAGCACGGCCACCCGATGCGACGGATCCGCCGCCAGCAGGTCAACGATTCGATCGGCGACGAACCGGGCTTCGCCCTCGCCGGTCTCGGCGCAGTAATATCGCACCGGCTCGCCGACATCTTTCACCGTGCGGAGCGTTTTCTCTTTGCGCTGGCGATTGTGACGAATCACGGCGTTGGCGACCTGGATGATCGTTTGCGTCGAGCGATAGTTCTGGTCGAGCGTGATGATGCGAGCATCCCGATAGTGCCGCTCGAAATCGTTGATGTTCTGGACCTCGGCTCCCCGCCAGCGGTAGATGCTCTGATCGGGATCACCCACCACGCAGATGTTATGATGCTTCTCGGTCAACAGTCGCAGGAGGTGAAACTGCGGGAGATTCGTGTCCTGATATTCGTCCACGAGGATGAAGCGGAAGCGATCGTTGTAGTAGGCGCGCACCGAATCCACGCGGCGAAGCAGAGCGACGGTCTTGAGCAGGAGATCGTCGAAGTCCAGAGCATTGGACGCCCGCAGCCGCTCCTCGTATGAGCGGAAGACCGGAACCACGACGGCCTTCTTTGAATGCGGATTCGCGCTCACTTCCGCCGCGAATTCCTCCGCTCCCAGACCCCGACTCTTGGTTGCGGTAATCAGCGCCTGAACCACTCGCGCGGGCACGATTCTTTCGTCCAGCTGGTGGTCTCGCAGGCAGGCCGCGATCACTCGAAGCTGATCCTCCTCATCGTAGATCGAGAACTGAGAGGTGTATCCCTCGCCGAGCTGTTCGATGAATCGGCGGAGCACGCGCACGCAAAAACTGTGAAACGTGGAGATGACCGGCTGTGACGCGAGCCGCTCATTTCCCAGAAGCCGGGCCACCCGTTCCTTCATCTCATCGGCGGCCTTGTTGGTGAAGGTGACGGCGAGAATCTGATTCGGGGGGATGCCTCCCTGCTCAATGAGATAGGCGATCTTGTAGGTGATGACGCGGGTTTTCCCCGATCCGGCTCCCGCCAGAATGAGCAGCGGGCCGCCCATATACTGGACGGCGTCGCGCTGCCGGTCGTTGAGATCGGTCAGGCTCATGCCCGTTTCTCTCCCAGATGAAGTGTCACGATGCCTCCGGAAAACGGCTGATAGCGCACGTTGTGAAATCCCACCTGGCGCATGAGATCGGCCAGCGAAGCCGGATCGAAGAAGGATTGCACCGACGTGTAGAGATACTGATAGGGACCGGAGACGCCGGAGATCATCGTTCCCACGCGGGGCACGACGTGCTTGAAGTAGAAGCCGTAGAGCTGGCCCACTACCGGCAGGCGCAATCGAGAGAATTCGAGCACGGCCACCAGACCTCCCGGCCGAAGGACGCGAAACATTTCGCGGAGTCCGTCCTCGGCCGATTCGAGATTGCGCAGGCCGAAGGCAATCGTCACTGCCGTGAACAGATTGTCTCCGAACGGCAAGCGCAAAGCGTCTCCCTCGACCAGATCAACGCTCGCCCGCCGACGCGCGATCTTCCGCTGACCGATGAGCAGCATCGGGTGGCAGAAATCCAGCCCGATGACGGGAGCCTCGGCGGCCAGCTCCAGCGCCAGATCCGCCGTTCCCGAACACAGATCGAGCACGCGCGCTCCCGGTACCGTGAGCGCCGCCCGAATCTTTTTCCGCGTCATCCGACGCCAGCGCCGATCAATGGTCAGCGACAGCAGATGATTCAACAGATCGTAGCGTCGGGCGATGGAAGCGAACATCTGCTTGACCTGTTCGCTCGGTTTCCCCTGTCCGTCCGGTGCGCGGAGACAGGTCGAATTGGTACCTTGCTCCGTCTTCCTCACGGAGGGTAAAATACACGCTCGCGAGTATCTGTGCAACCGAGGTCATGTCACTCATCTCGTGGGGGAAATTCTCGTAAGCCGGACTCCGTTGATCATGACGAGAAAATCCATCGGGGGCGGCCAGAGGGAAATCGTCGCTGCGATCAGCCCTTTTCGGCTGAGCGGCCGGACAGACGATGAGAATCACTGAGATTTTTTATTCGATTCAGGGCGAGTCCTCTTACGCCGGGCTGCCCTGCGTGTTTGTCCGGCTCACCGGGTGTCCTCTTCGCTGTCGCTGGTGCGACTCGGAGTACACCTTCTATGGCGGTCAACGGATGACTGTGGAGGAGGTCATCCAGAAGGTGCAAAGCTATGGCTGTCGCCTGGTGGAAATCACCGGCGGCGAACCGCTCGTGCAAAAGGAGGTTTATCCGCTGACGGAGCGACTGTGCGATCTCGGTTATACGGTGCTCCTGGAAACGAGCGGCAGCCTTCCCATCCACCACCTCGACCGTCGGGTCATCCGCATCATGGACATCAAATGCCCCGGCAGCGGTCACGAGCATTCCAACCTCTGGGAGAACATCAACGATCTTCGTCCGCCGGATGAAGTCAAGTTCGTGATCCTCGATCGTCGTGATTTCGACTGGGCGGTGGATGTCATCCGAACATACGATCTCGCCAGCCGGGCGGGTCTTCTCTTCTCTCCGGTTCACGGCGAACTCGATCCCCGACTCTTAGCCGAGTGGTTGCTGGAGAGTCACCTGGCGGCACGGCTCCAGCTCCAGCTCCACAAATACATCTGGGGGCCGGACGTGAGGGGGAGATGAGAGGCCACCGAGTTGATCCGGCTGCATCTTCTATTTCCGGCGGGCTTTCGCTAGTGGTACACTTATGGCCGGGTGAGAGCGAAAAGGCTCTCACACCGGAGGAGGCGAGAGACAGAATCACAGCGAGGACAGAGAGTATGACCGAAAAAATGATCCGCCAGATGCTCAGTGTCCTGGGAGTCGTCCTCAGTCTCACCATTGTCGCCTGGGCTCAAACGGCAGCCATCGAGGGGGAGGTTTATGCCCTTCAAGCCGATGGATCGAAGGTCCCTGTGGCCAATGCCCTCATCGAGCTGTACCGCATTGACGTGAAAGGTCACTACCAAACCAAAACCGATAAGAAGGGGCAGTTCGCTCACATCGGCCTGCCTTTCGGACGCTACGTCATCATCGTGTCGGGACCGGGACTCACTCCCTACTACGAATACAACGTGCGGATTCCGCCCCCGGGGGAAGCCGTACTGCGGCGCACCATTGAGATGACCCCTGGAGATGGCCGTCGCCCGACGCTGGAGGAGATTCAAAAATGGGTTGCCGAGCGCGGGCAGGGAGGCCAGACGCCGCAGCTCACCGCCGAGCAAAAGAAGCAGTTGGAAGAACAGATGAGGCAGTACGAAGAGCAAAAGAAGAAAGCCGCTCGGGATGAGGAGCTGATCAAGCACTTCAATGCGGCGAACGAACTGGCCAAGGCCGGCAAGTACGAAGAAGCCCTGCCCGAGTACAAGGCTGCCCTCGAAGCCAGCCCCGATCATCCGCAGTTGTACGTGGTGCTCGGTCGGATGGCCGAAGCCTACCATAATCTCGGCGTCGAGCGATTCAATCGCAAGGAGCGACCGCAGGCCGCGGAAGCCTTCAACCTGGCGATTGAAACGGCTCAGAAAGCCATCTCCCTCATCCCGGAAACGAAGGCTGCGGAAAAGCCGAACTATCAGGGCCTGCTGTGCCGCTCGCTGGCGGTCGTCGCAACATATCTCGATCAGAAACGGCTGGACGAGGCCGTAGCGGCTCACGAGGCGTTGCTTGCCGTCCAAACGACACCGGCAGATAAAGCCCGCACCCAACTGCAAATCGCCAAAATGTACCTGGAGACGGTGCGGACGGCTGATGCGGTGGCTGCTTATCGCAAGGTGTTGACGTTCGACCCGAATAATCTCGATGCTCTGTTTGGCATCGGTCAGGCGCTCGCCCAATCCGCCGATCCGGCCAATATCTCCGAAGCCTTGAAAGTCCTCAAGGAATTCGTGGAGAAAGCCCAGCGAGATGACCAGCGCGCCGTACAGGTGCAACAGGCCAATGAGATGATCGCAGCCTTCTCGGCCTACCTGGAAGAGCAGAAGAAGGGCAAGAAGAAGCCGTAATCCTGATCGCTCGAATGGGGGGCGGGACGCGAGGCGGCCAAAGGCCACGGCGCACGCGGACGTGGCCATGAATTGCTTTCACTCACGCTGTCGGACGGGCACCCGCGGGCGCAAAGCTCGTGAAACTTCGCCGTGACGGTGAGCGTGAAAAGATTACGGCCCAAAAGATGAGGTCGCACTATGAAACGACGGCAGCAGGGATTCTCACTCATTGAACTTTTGATCGTCATCGTCATCATTGGCATCATCCTGGCGCTGGGAATTCCTCGACTGACGCGCATTCGGATTCCCGCCAACGAGACGGCGGCCATCAGCAATCTCCGCAGCTATAATCAAGCGCAGTTGACCTTCTCCATCTCCCACAATAACCTCTATGGCGATCCCAACGATCTCCTGGCCAGTGGAGATATTGCTGAGGGGTTGGCCGAGCAACTGGGGGCCAAAGGGACGCCGATCGCCAAATCGGGTTATGAGGGAAGCGCGGCCGATACCGGCGATGCGCCTAACGGCTTGGGCACGGGGTATGCGGCGGAACTCCATCCTTCGACGCCGGGCTCGACGGGGATCCGTTACTTCGGCACCGATCAAAACGGAACGATCTACGAATCCTCGACGGCGAGTTTCACCACCAGCAATGGGGTGCTGACCAAACCGAGCGATGCGAAATCCACGCAGTAGAGGTCTCTCACGGCCGAATGGATGAGGCCAACGGCACGCGCCACCGACGAGCCGACAATCTCCCCGGAGGGGGCGTCCGTCTCCTCCCGGGCGATTGCTTCGTCCCACTCCTGGCAGAGGATTCTCGCCGTCGCTCGCGCCTGCTGGGTGGAAGCGCGACGAGATCGTTTTCATGACAGCCTCCTTCTCTTCGCCCTGATGGTCATCGCTGCGGCGCTGCTTCTCGGCCAGATTTCGGTGGGGCAGGAGCGCAAAATCCTCATTGATGTCGGCCTGAGTGCGATTCGCATCTTCGGCGCACTGCTGGCCATCTTCCTGGGCCTCGCTCTCACGGGCAGGGACATCGAGCAGCGCACGGTCTACATGCTGCTGTCTAAGCCCCTTGGTCGGGGGGAACTCCTCCTGGGCCGATTCGTCGGCGGCGCCGTGACGCTTGGGGCGAGCGTGACCTTCATGACGGCGGCCGTGCTCCTGGCGCTCACGTTTCTCACCCGTTCGGTCACATCTCTTCATGCGATCATTGTACCCGCTGCGTTCCTCCTCTATCTTCAGGCGCTTCTCGTGCTGGCGCTGGCGTTGCTCTTCGCGACGTTTTCCACGCCGGTGCTTTCGGCCATCCTCACCTTCGTTCTTTTCCTCATCGGTCACCTGACGAGCGACTTCGCCCATCTGGCCGAAACGGTGGATTCTCCCGGAGTGGCTCTGCTGTGCCGGATGCTCTATTACACGTTGCCCAACTTCCAGAACTTCAACTTCATCACGGCCGTCGCTCATGGTCAGGAACTCGCCCTCTCGCTTGTCGGTAAGGTCTCTCTCTATGCCATCCTCTACGGCGGGATACTTCTGCTTGTCGCCGTGATGATTTTCGAGCGGCGGGAGTTTCGATGAGCAAGCGGGCTCTGATGGTCCTGATCATCGTGGGGGCAGGAGCGATCATCGTTCCGCCCGTTCAACGGTCCATCGAGGCCGAAGCCGGACGCGCCCGTCCGACCGAAGAGGCCCTCTATCTCTCCGCCGATACCCTCAAGCGCCTGAGTTTCGGGTGTGAGGGCGTGTTGGCCGATCTCTACTGGGTGCGAACCGTTCAGTACTACGGTCAGCGGGCGTTTCGACCGGGCCGACGGTTTGATCTGTTAGAACCGTTGCTCGACATCATCACGACGCTCGATCCGCAATTTCAGGCGGCCTATCGTTTGGGGGCCCTCTTTCTGGCGCTGCCGCCGCCGGGAGGAGCCGGTCAGCCCTGGCGTGCGCTCGCGCTGCTGGATCGAGGCATCGCCGCTAATCCCGATGAGTGGCGGCTGATCCTGGACAAAGGATTCATCTTCCTCTGGGAGCTGCGCGATTACGCCCGCGCGGCAGACGTATTCGATCGGGCCAGCCGTCATCCCCGGGCTCCGGCCTGGACCAAAGGATTAGCTGCCGCCGTCTACGTCAAAGCCGGTCGGCGCGAAATTGCCCGTCGCCTCTGGCTCGAACGATACCATCAGGCGGAAAACGAACTGATGAAGAAAAATGCCGCGTTTCAACTGGCCTGTCTCGACGCGCTGGAGGAGATCGAACGATTGAGCGGTGCCGTCGCTCAATTTCGCGCTCGACACGGTCGGCTCCCGCGCTCCTGGGATGACCTCATCGCAAGCGGTATTCTCACACGTCATCCCGTTGATCCCTTCGGCTTCCCCTATGTCCTCGACGACAAGACGGCCGAGGTGCGCCTGTCGTCCGAGTCGCCCATCGTCCTGCCGCGGTTGTGAAAGGAGCCGGAGCCTCATCGCCGCGAGTCGGGGCTGCAGATCGAATCCTTCTGCCGGGACATCATGATCGCTGCCATCGCCTGTGACAATCTGACCAAGGATTATCCGCTGGGCTTTTTGCGCCGCCGCGCAGTGCGAGCCCTCGATCATCTGACGCTGGAGGTGCCGGCGGGCGACATTTTCGGTTTCCTCGGTCCCAACGGGGCGGGCAAGACGACGCTCATGAAGCTCGCCGTTGGTCTTCTCTTCCCCACATCGGGTTCGATTCGGCTCCTGGGCCAACCGGTTGGGGATCCCGGCGTGCGACAGCGGGTGGGATTTGTTCCGGAGAATCCGACGCTGCCCGATCGGCTGACGGTTCGGGAACTGCTGGATTATTTTGCTCGACTCTTTGGATTCGCTCGACCGGACCGAAGGGCGCGAATCGGTCGGGTTCTCGATCTGGTCGGCCTCGAACCGGAGATGGCCGACCGCCCCGTGCGAAAACTCTCCCGGGGGATGCTCACTCGTGTGGCGCTGGCGCAGGCGCTGCTGAACGATCCCGACCTTTTGATTCTCGATGAGCCGATGACGGGACTGGATCCCGTCGGTCGCCTTCACGTGCGCGATCTGCTGCTGGCGCTGAAGGCTCAGGGCAAGACGATCTTCTTCAGCACTCACATCCTGGCCGATGTGGAAACGCTCAGCGACCGGGTCGCCATCATCGCGCGGGGTCGGCTCGTCGCCTGCGGCACGATGGCGGAGCTTCTGAATCGCCTCGGTTCTCGCGCGATGGAGATCATCGCCACGAACCTTGATGAGGAGGCGTGCCGATGGCTCGCGGCACGTGGCGCATCGGTTCGGTCCACCCCATCGGGCGTGCGCATCGAGGTGGCCTCGGAGGCCGATGTGTACGAGACCTTACAGATCATTCGCCAGCGAGGCGGACGACTGATCTCCGTCACGCCGGCCCAGGCCACGCTCGAACGATTCTTCACCTCCGAATAAGAGTGCTTTCCGGTCTATTCGCATCGGGCCGGCGGGATCAACGGAAAAGGGCGCGGTCGCTGCGGAGTTATCTCACCACGCCTTCGAGCGGGCTGGAGGCGCTGGCATAAAGGCGCTTGGCCATGCGCCCGGCCAGAAAGGCCTTGCGACCGGCTTCGATGCCCAGTTTCATGGCCTCCGCCATCAAGGGGGGATTCTGCGCTTCGGCAATGGCCGTGTTCATCAACACGCCGTCGTAGCCCATCTCCATCGCGATCACTGCATCGGACGCCGTACCGACGCCGGCATCAACGATGAGAGGCACTTCGGTGATCTGCTCGCGGAGAATGCGAAGATTGGTGTAGTTTTGAATGCCCAGCCCCGATCCGATCGGAGCGGCCAGTGGCATCACCGCGGCCACACCGAGATCCACGAGTTTCTTCGCCACCACCAGATCATCGTTGACGTAGGGGAGCACGATGAATCCTTCTTTGACGAGTCGCCGGGCGGCCGCGAGAGTCGCTTCGGTGTCGGGGAAAAGAGTCTTCTCATCGCCGATGACTTCGAGTTTGAGCCAGGGTGTGCCGAGGGCTTCGCGGGCCAGATGAGCCGTGCGGATGGCTTCTTCGGCCGTATAGCATCCGGCCGTATTGGGAAGCAGCGTGTATTTGGTCGTGTCAATGTAATCGAGCAGCGATGGTTCCCGCCGGTCGAGATTCACACGACGCACGGCGACGGTGACAATCTGGGCTCCGCTGCGGGCGTGAGCTTCGACCATCACCTCGTAGGAGCGATATTTTCCCGTCCCCACAATCAGGCGGGAAGTGAAGGCATGTCCGGCAATCACGAGCTTGTCATCGGTCATAGGCGTTATTCTACCGTTCCCGCGCGGGATTGGAAAGCTGCGCGGGGCGATGGGAATCTCCAGCCGGTGCGGTGACGGTGGAAGCCAGCCCTGCCCTTGGGAGGTCATCTTTGCTAGAATGTCTGCTCTTCCACAGGATTGTGTGATAGGGTCAAGCGATGACGAAGGAGCGACGCACCCACGTTCCCGCCTGGATGGTGATTCTGAGCCTGTCGGCGGTGACGCTCATCACCTTCAGCGTGCTCGTGCTGATGGGATTGTTGAAGCTTCCGCCCACGGGTCCGGTGCGAGCCCCGGATGATACGCTGGTTCTTTACGGTCTGACAGCCTTCAACTTCGTGGCCTTCTCGGTCTTCGCCTTTATCCTCGCGCGGAATTTGCTCCGGCTGCGGCGCGAGCGGCACGAGCAGCGACTCGGCTCTCACCTGAAGACGAAACTCGTCCGCTCGTTCATCCTCATCTCGATTCTTCCGTTGATCTTTCTGGCGATGTTCTCCTACCTCTTCATCAACAGCACCATTGAGAAGTGGTTCGGTACGCCCTATCGTGAGATTGTGGCCGAGTCTAAGCGATTCGCCGAGACCTACGCCAGAGATGAGATCAATGATCTGCGTCAGACGGTGAGGACGCTGCGACGGCTCGTGGAAGCGAAGCTCGCTTCGGATTCGGTTGAAGCCGCCCAGGCCATTCTGTCGGCGGAGCGAGAGAATTCCAAACTGGTGATGGTGGAAATGATCCCGGGGGGCTCGTGGGGACGGCGGGTCGAGTGGCCGCCGACGGTCGCCGAGGCGCTGGCGGCGGCCCGGGCATCGGTTCTCCGCCGGGCGGAATTCGATCGCGTCTGGAGCGACGGAGATGGCCGCATGGGACTCGTCGTGGGAATCCCCTTCGAGTCGCGCAGCGGAGGACTGGTGGCCGTCTATCAAATGCCGTCGGAGTTCGCCGTGCTCTCGGCAAATCTGGCCCGTCAGCAGGAAGCCTACGAACGGCTCTACCGCGAGCAAGGGCGGGTGCGTCGCGTGACGCTGCAGGTGCTCGGCGTCATTACCTTCCTCCTGCTTTTCGCTGCGACCTGGATGGCGATGTATCTGGCCAAGGGGATCACCGAGCCGATTCAAGCCCTGGCCGAAGCCACCGAGAAGGTCGCTCGGGGAGATTTCAGCGGACAGGTTGACTGCTGGGCCGAAGATGAGCTGGCCATGCTGGTGGCGTCCTTCAACAAGATGATCGCGGATCTCAGGGAGAGTCGGCAGCGTCTGGAGGAATCCGCTCGTCAGTTGCAGGAGATCAATCAGACGCTGGACGAACGCCGGCGCTACATCGAGACGGTGCTGGAGAGCCTCTCGACCGGCGTCCTGTCACTCGATACCGCCGGGCGACTGACGACGATCAATCCGGCGGCGCGGCGCATCTTGCAGATAACCGATCTGCCGGCTCCCACTACGTCGGTGACGGAGATCTTCGCTCCTCTGCTGGGCGAGCAAAAGCTGGCTGCCGTCACCAGGCTCATCCGGCGGGCGCTGCGCACGGGATTCGCCACCGGCGAGCTGGAACTTCACACCTCGGGCGGGCCGACGCATCTCGTCGTTACCGCCTCGGCCCTGCGCGATGAGACGGGGGGTGCTCAGGGAGTCGTCGTCATGTTCGAGGATATCACCGAACTGGTGAGGGCCGAGCGCCAGGCCGTCTGGAGCGAAGTCGCCCGCCGAATGGCCCATGAGATCAAGAACCCGCTCACGCCCATTCAGCTTTCGGCCGAACGCATCGCCCGCCACGTCCGTCGCGAAGGATTTTCCTGGACCGACGACCGCTACCGCCAGCTCATTGACGAGTGCACGGCCACGATCCTCGGCGAGGTGCATACCCTTGAGCGGCTGGTCAATGAATTCGCCCGCTTCGCCCGCTTGCCGGAAGCGCAACTGGTCGAAGGCTCTCTCAACGACGCCGTGGTGGCGGCGACAAAACTCTATCACGACCGATTGAATGGGGTCATCATCGAGACGCATCTCGCCCCTGATCTTCCTCCCGTCAAGCTGGACGTCGAGCAGATGAAGCAGGCGCTTGTCAACCTCATAGAGAATGCGCTGGAGGCGATGGAAGGCATGAGCGGAGACCGCCGAATCACGCTGCGGACGGATTATCTCCCCGATCAGGACGTGGTTCGGCTGATCGTCGCCGACACCGGCCAGGGGATCAGTCCTGAGGATAAGGGCAAGCTGTTCACCCCCTATTTCTCCAAGAAAGAGCGGGGGACGGGGCTCGGCCTGGCCATCGTCCATCGCATTGTGACCGAACATCACGGACGCATTCGTGTGGACGATCACCCGCCGCGTGGAGCGGCTTTCATCATCGAACTTCCGGCGAGCGAGGCCCGATCCGTGACGACCCTCTCGCCACCGGAGACGGGAAGCGGGATCGAACGAAGCAGCCATGGCGCATTCGATTCTCATCGTGGATGACGAGCAGGGAATTCGGCAGTCCCTCCGGGGAATCCTCGAAGATGAAGGGTTCACGGTGGACGATGTCGGCAGCGGCGAGGAGTGTTTGACGGCCCTGGAGCGCCGTCCGTACAGTTGCGTTTTGCTCGACATCTGGCTGCCCGGCATGGATGGGCTCGACACCTTGCAGCGCATCCGCCAGCTCTATCCCGATGTCGCCGTGGTGATGATCTCCGGTCACGGGACGATTCAAACGGCGGTGCAGGCGACCAAGCTCGGAGCCTTCGATTTCCTGGAAAAACCTTTGACGCTCGAACGCACGCTGCTCGTGGTGCGAAACGCCATCGAGCAGAAACGGCTGGAACGGGAAGCGCACGAGTTGCGGGAGAAACTCTCGCGGGACTACGAGATGATCGGCGAGAGCGTGCCCATGCGAGCGCTGCGCCAGCAAATCGCCGTGGCCGCGCCGACCGAAGGCCGCGTGCTCATCTACGGGGAATCGGGAACGGGAAAGGAACTGGTGGCGCGAGCCATTCACGCCCAGTCGCGTCGCGCCGATAAGCCCCTGGTCGAGTTGAACTGCTCGGCGATCCCCGAAGAGCTGGTGGAATCAGAACTCTTCGGCCACGTCAAGGGAGCCTTCACTGGAGCCACCACGACCCGCCGGGGAAAATTCGAGATGGCCGATGGAGCGACGCTGTTTCTCGATGAGATCGGCGACATGAGCCTGAAGACCCAGGCCAAGATTCTCCGCGCCCTCGAAGAAGGGCGCATTCAGCCCGTCGGCAGCAATACCTGGATCACCGTTGATGTGCGCATCATCGCCGCCACCAACAAACACCTGGAGCGGATGATCGAGCGCGGAGAGTTCCGTCAGGACCTCTTCTATCGCCTCAACGTCATCCCCTTTTTCGTTCCTCCGCTCAGGGAGCGGCGTGAGGACATTCCCCTTCTGGTGGATCACTTCAACCGAAAATTTTCGCTGGCCTATCAACGCACGCCCAAGGAATTCACCGCGTCGGCGATCGCTCGATTGCAGGAGTACCACTGGCCGGGCAATGTGCGGGAGCTGAAGAACACCATTGAACGGGTCGTCATCATGCGGGCCAAGCCGGTCATCGAGGCGGACGATTTGCCGCCGCTCGGTGGCGATGAGTTCCCCCCAACGGATCTGACCTCAAGTTATCGCACGTTTCAGGAAGCGGCGGAGGCCTTCGAGCGTCAGTATATCCTGCGCAAGCTGGCCGAGGCGCAGGGCAACGTCACGCGCGCTGCCGAGGCGATGGGGATTGATCGCAGTCACCTCTATCGGCGCATGAAGGCGCTCGGTATCTCCCCCCGGACGGTGGAAAAAATTTAGGTTGTCATCGTTTTTCGGTTGGCGGATGCTCCCTCGACGTGCTATCCTCTGCCTCGTCAGACGATGGTGGGGAGGAGGATGGCTAGAGCTTGCGGATAAGTGATCAGCGCTACCGGGCCTGAGGGTCCGTTCCCGCTGTCTTTGTCCTCCCGCTCAAGCTTTCCCACCCATGGTGATGCCGACGGTGGAGGATTCGCTATAGAACAGGGTTGCTGCCCTGAAAGAGGAGATCGCGCAGACTTTCCCGTCGGCGACAGTTTGCAGGTTCAACAGCCTGCACCACATCAAAGGAGGGTTCTATGACACTTCACATGACGCTGAAGGTGAGACCACTGATCATCGCTGTGCTGGTGATGGGAAGTTCTCTGGCCGGGCCCCTCTCGTCCCGGAGCGTAACATCCTCGGATGAGTACATCGCCCAGCCCGAAGCGGAGACACGCGCGGCGGTGCTCTCCGGGGCGAGCGCCACCGGGAATCTTCCCTTGAGTTTTGAAAAGAACGTCGGGCAGACGGATGAGCGCGTTCAATTTCTCGCCCGGGGAGCGGGCTACACGCTCTTTCTCGCCCAGGGGGAGGCGACGCTGCTGTTGCAACGAGCCGACGAGAAGCCCCGCCTGAAGCGCGCGTCAGTCTGTGCCCGAGGAAATGTCCTCGCCGGACGCTCCACGTCGTCCCCGGCGCGATCCGTGTCACAGGCCGTGCTCCGGCTGAAACCGGTCGGAGCCGCCTCCCGCCCGTCGGCTGAGGGAGTTGAAGAGTTGCCGGGCCGGGTCAACTACTTTCTCGGCAATGATCCGACCCGATGGCGCACCGGCATCCCCACGTATGCGAAGGTCAAGTACGCCGACATCTATCCGGGAGTGGACCTCGTTTACTACGGTCGCCAGGGCCAGTTGGAGTACGATTTCATCGTTGCGCCGGGAGCCCGCACGGAAGCGATTCAACTCACGCTCGAAGGAGCCGACCGAGTGCAGCGTGACTCCAACGGAGACCTTCTGGCCTCGGTGGCCGGAGGCTCGGTGCGCATGAAGAAACCGGTCGTCTATCAAGACCTCGGGGGCGAGCGCCGCACAATCCCCGCTCGCTACGTTTTGACCGGACGTGATGAGGTGGCGTTCGAGATCGGTTCGTACGATCGCACCCGGTCACTCGTCATTGATCCGGTTGTTCTCTACTCGACGTACCTGGGAGGCAGCCTGGCGGAGATCGGCACCGGACTGGCCGTGGATATCGTTGGCAATATGTATGTGGCGGGAACGACGACGTCCACCGACTTCCCTCTCAGTCGGGCGATTCAGTCGTCTCCCGGAGGCAATAGCGATGTTTTCGTCGCTCGACTCAATCCCGCCGGAACGGTCCTCGTCTATGCCTCCTACCTCGGGGGGAGCAACAATGACGAAGCCGGCGGATTGGCGATTGATAGTTTCGGCACCGTCTTTCTCGCCGGCGTGACGGCATCGGCCAATTTCCCAACGGCCAACGCGCTGCAGGCGGTATTCGGCGGTGAGACGGATGCTTTTGTCGCGGCGCTTTCCTCCGGAGGCGGCAGCTTCGTCTACTCGACTTACCTCGGCGGAACGCGAGAAGACGCAGCGAGCGATATTGTCGTTGACGGTCTGGGTAATGCCTATGTGACCGGGATCACTCGCTCGGTGAATTTCCCCACGACCGTCGGCGCGTTTGACCGGGGATGCGGCACGGATGTTCTGTGTAACGGCGGCGTGCTCGATGCCTTTGTGACGAAGCTCAATTCCCGGGGCTCAACCCTCGTCTATTCGACGTTCCTTGGCGGCAGCGGCGTTGATGTCGGAACCGGCATCGCCGTCAGCGGAGGGAACGCGTATGTTGTTGGCTTCACCGAGTCAACGAACTTTCCCCTGCAACGACCGTTCCAGCCCCAGCTCCAGGGAGGTCGGGACGCTTTCGTGACCAGGCTCAACCCGGCTGGATCGGGTCTGGTCTATTCTTCCTATCTCGGCGGGACGGGCATTGATGTGGCGGCGCGGGTGGCTGTGGACGGCTTGGGGAATGCGCATATCGTCGGCACCACCGACTCCACCAATTTCCCCACGGCCATTCCCCTGCAAGCGACCAATGGAGGCGATGAAGATGCTTTCGTCACAAAAGTGAATGCGACGGGGAGGCGCCTCATCTACTCGACCTATCTCGGAGGCAGCGAAGCCGACCGAGGAGCTGATGTGGTCGTTGATCTCACCGGCGTCGCTCACGTCGTCGGAACGACGCAGTCGGCCAATTTCCCCACCGCCAATCCGCTGCAGGCAGCCTTGAACGGGTCGTCGGACGTCTTCGTCGTGCGCATCGGCGGTCCTCAGGGGCTCGCCCTCACCTTCTCGACGTTCCTCGGCGGCAGCGGCGAGGAGATCGGTTTTCGGGTGGCGACCGATGTCTCCGGCAATACCTACATCACCGGAGCCACCTCATCCACCGATTTTCCCACGAGGAACCCTCTTCGACCGACAAGCGGTGGAGGAGCCGACGCCTTTGTCACCAAGATCGGCGAGCCGATCCCCACGCCACCGCCATCCGGCAGCTCACCGTAGGGAGGAGAGGCGTCGGCTTGGAGCCAGTGTCCCACCCGACGGTGTGCGCCCTGTCAAGTGACGGGTGAGAAAAGATGCGATTACTTCGCTCGCTCGTCACTCGACCGGTGGAGGCGGGTCCCGTTGCACCGTGATCGCAGATCAGCGGCTGACGAAGGTGCTTGGCCACTGAATGACATAGGTGTCGTGCTCGATCTTACCGTCGCTTGTGCGGGACCGGACAAAACGCAATCGCTCGAAGGGGATGGGGTAGGGACCGAGCAAGAAGACCTCCGTCGCGTAGTGAGCGCGCACGGGGAGATGTAGCTCCTGACGGATGCGGTTGACGACCTCTTCGCAGTCGCCAGATTCGCGCAGGCCATCAAGTTGAGGCGGGTCAGGGCGCTTCTCCAGCGCGTGAACAAGCTCGTGCATCAGAACGAATCCCAGGTTGAATGCCTCGAGGGCTTCTCGGTCTCCACTGAGGTGCTGGAAGTCCTGGAAATCGAGCAGAAGGAGATAGCTGTCTATCTTTTTCCCTGAGGGAAGCAGGTAGACACAGTCGGGCTTGAGAGCAGCAAAGGCAATATCAGCCGACAGGCTGCGATCTTCCAGCGTAATAGAAACCGAGCCAAGCGTTTGGAGCAAAATCCGTCGGGCCGTCTCTGATCCCGAGTGCGGGTGATGGGTCTGCCCCAGCGTCAGACGCCCCTGGGAGTCAAAGCTGAGTCTCAATCCCGTGAGGCGTTGGAGGTGGCGCGCCACTTCGTCGAGTTTTCGCCGATTCAGACGTCGCGGCCCCTCACTGTTTTTGATCCCCGGGATGTGATCATGTCCGTCCGGGAGACGACGTCCTACGACCGGTCCTGATACGAGCAGCAGGACGGCAAGAGCCGCTCCGGCCGCTCTCTTGAGGTCATCACGTATTGTATGAGTGCGCATGGGATGTCTCCTTCGGCTGATCCGACACGATAAATCAGGCAAGTTCCATGCCATCGTCGAGCGAGGGAGCATTCTCGGCTGCTCAAGCAACTCCTGTCGTCTCCATGAGTTTCGTCATCCGTCGGGGCTCTCTTTTTGCAGCGACCGTTGCCGGTGGGGAATTTCGCCCGGTGCCGACGATTATCCGCTGAGATTTCCGGAGGACTCCCAGCGGAGATTGGTCTAGCGGTCGGGCCGGAAAACTGCGGCCGGGACTCCCAGACGGTCCCCCCCGTGTCGGCGGTGAGAACACCGGCGCCTGTCCCTTTCAACGGAAGAGTCCGATGAAAGTCATTGCCGCGGCCGCTTTCTCTCGCGCCGTGCGAAGGACGAACGAGGCTGCCTGCATCGCTCGACGACCGAGTTCCATCTGGCGCAGATCGTCGAAGAAGGAGTAAACCACCGGCGTCACCAGGAGCGTCAGCAGCAAACACAATCCCTGTCCTCCGATGACGACGATGGAGACGGGACGACGCAAGGCCGATCCCGGTCCGTGACTGAGGGCCATGGGAATCATCCCGGCGATAATGGTGATCGTCGTCATCAGGATGGGCCGCAGTCGGTCTTTGTTCGCCTGAATCATGGCGTCCCACCGCGACATTCCCGCCCGGCGCAACGCATTGGTATGATCCACCTGCAAGATGGAATTCTTCTTCACGATGCCGAAAAGCAGCAGCAATCCCACCGAGGAGAAGATGTTGAGCGTCTCGCCCGAGACAACCAGCGACAGGAGCGCGAAGGGGATGCTCAGCGGCAGGCTCACCATGATGGTGATCGGATCAATGTAGCTTTCAAACTGCGCCGCCAGGATCATGTACATGAAGATGACCGAGAGGGCAAAGGCGAGCAGGAAATTTTCCGCCGTGCGACCCAGCTCGCGGCTGCGGCCGGTGGGGACGGCAAAGTACCCCGGCTCCAATCCCATGCGCTCGACTTCCGTTTGCAAGCGGCTGAGCACCTCTCCGAGCGAGGTCTTTTCGGCTTCAATGTTGGCCAGCAAGGTGACCTGGCGCTGGCGGTTATACCGTTCGATCTGCGCCGGCCCGACGCGCTCGGCAATCTTCACGACATTATCCAAACGCACGTTTCCCCCACGAGCCGAGGGGACGTAGAGCTGGCCGAGGATCGCCGGATCGGTGCGGTATTCGGGGGCCACGCGCAGGCGCACGGTGTAAAGCTCGTCCCCGTCGCGGAACGGTTGGGTGATCCGATCATCTCCCTCATAGACCGTGCGCAGGGTGCGGGCAATATCGTCCACGCTCACGCCGAGGTCCGATGCCCGCTGCCGGTCAATGCTCACGCCCAGTTCCGGCTTGCCGACCTCCAGCGTCGAGTCCACATCAACGACACCCGGCAGGCTCTTGAGGAATTTTTGCAGGTGCTCGGAATAGGCCGCGAGCTTTTGCAGGTCCGGTCCCTGCAACGTGTATTGAAGAGCGGAGGCCCGAAATCCTCCGCCGGCAATGGCCCCGACATTTTGCACGGCGATTCGCACGTCGGGATACTTTGCCAGCCGTCGCCGGGCATCGGCCATGACCTCGAACTGAGAGAAGTCGCGCTCGCGCAAATCAATGAGGCGAACGTAGAGCGAGGCTTGATTGACCCGCTGTTGAGAGCCGCCGCCGATGATCGTCAGAATATCGGTGACGCCTCGGAGCGAACGCACGTCGTCCTCGATGCGCCGGAGCAGATCGTCCATCCCTTGAAGCGATGTCCCTTCGGGGGCACGAATGACGATCTCAAACTGGCTCTCGTCCTCGAAGGGGATGAAATCCTTGCCCACAACGTTCAGCAGGGGAATCGCCGAGAGGATCGTCACCAACGCCACCGCCGCCACAATCCAGCGATGGCGGAGCGACCAGGTGAGCATCGCCACATAGGTTCGCTCCAGACGGGCGTAGAACCAGCGCTCCTTCGAGCGGGGACGCGGGGGCGCATCTCCTCCACCGGAGTGACGATTGGTCAAAAAGCGCGAACAGAGCATGGGCGTCAGCGTGAAACTGACAAAGAGCGAGAGGAGAATGGCGGCGGCTGAAGTCAGACCAAAACTCTTCATGAAGCGACCGACGATACCGCTCATGAAGGCGACGGGCAGGAAGATGATCACCAGCGAGAAGGTCGTCGCCATCACCGCCAGGCCGATCTCGGCCGTCGCCTCGCGGGCCGCCTGCATGGCCGACGCCCCCTTCTCCTCAATGTGGCGGTAGATGTTCTCCAGCACGACAATGGCATCATCAATGACGATGCCGATGGCCAGCGCCAGCGCCAGCATCGTTTGCGCATTCAGCGTGAAGTCGGCGGCATACATCAGCGCGAAGGTGGAAATAATCGAAGTGGGAATGGCCACCGCCGCGATGATCGTCGAGCGCCAGTTCCACATGAAGAGGAAAACCACGAGGGCCGCGAGAAATCCCCCCTCGATCAGGTGATCCCGAATGGCCCGGAACGAGGAATTGATGTACTCGGACTGATCCCGAACCACGTCAACCCTGACATCGGGCGGAAGGGTGGGTCGGATCTGTTCGAGCCGGTCTTTGAGGGCATTGACGACAGCCACCGTGTTGGCTCCCGATTGCTTCCGCACCTCCAGGACGACGGCGGGATTCCCGTTGAGTTTGGCCAGCGTGCGCGGTTCCTCGTAGAGGTCTTCCACGCGGCCGACGTCGGAGATTTTCAGCGGGACGCCGTTGCGCGTGGTGATGATCACATCGTTGAAGTCCTCCACCCGTTCGATCCGTCCCAATGTCCGCACCGTCAACTCGCGGTTTCCCTGGTCTATTCGACCGCCGGGAATCTCGACGTTCTGGCGGGCGAGCGCCTGCCTCAATTGAGCCACGGTGATATTGTGAGCGGCCAGTTTGTCAGGATCGAACAGAACGTGAATTTCCCGCTGACGGTCGCCGATGAGTCGAATCTGGCCGACGCCGCTGGTGGATTCGAGCACCTCTTTCAGCTTCTTGTCCGCGATCTCCGTGACCTCGCGCAGATCCCGGGGAGCCGAGACCACGAGCGACATGATCGGCGTCGCATCCACGTCGAGTTTCTCGATGATCGGCGGATCCGTCCCTTCGGGGAAGTCGCGGAGGATGCGGCTCACGCGATCCCGTACATCCTGCGACGCCGCATCCACATCGCGTTCGAGAGCGAAGCGAACGACGACGAGGGAGACGCCCTCGGTGGTGGTCGAGGTCAGTTCGTCAATCCCCTCAATGGTGTTGACCGCTTCTTCCACCCGCTTGGTGATCTGCGTTTCCACCTCTTCGGGCGAGGCCCCGGGCAGAACCGTCGTCACCGTCACAATGGGGAACTCCACCTTGGGGAACCGATCCACCCCCAGTCGCATGTAGGAGAACGCCCCGACGACCACCAGCGACAGGATCATCATCACGGTGAAGACGGGGCGGCGAATGCAGATGTCAGCAAGCTTCATGGCGTTCTCTTCCTCAACAAGCGGAGCGTGAGTGAAGTCATCGAGATCGTGGCCGCACGCGCACTCCGGTATACAGGCGACCGACATCGGAGGCGATGACGGGATCGCCCGGACGGATCCCCTCGATGATCTCCACCCAGTCGCCGAGTTTCATGCCGGGTTTGACCGTGCGTTCGACGGCCTTGTCTTTGTCCACGACGAAGACTTTGTAGATGCCCACGTAGGCCATGACGGCGCGGGCGGGCACGACGACGGCTCGGGCTTGAGGATCCACGACCACCCGAGCGCGGGCAAAGTAACCGGGTCGAAGGTCATCGTTTCGATTCTCGATCTCCGCTTCCAGCGTGAGCGAGCGCGTCTCCGTGCTGACGGCAGGGCTCAGCCGGGCAATGCGGCCGGTGAATGTTCGTCCCGGCAGCGCATCAATGGTGAAAGTCAGCGGCCGACCGACGTAGACGTGAGCGGCATATCGTTCCGGCAGATCGGCCCGCAGGCGCAGGGGATTGGTTTTGACCAGTGTCACCACGCGATCGTTTCTCCTCACGGTCTCTCCCGCGGAGACATGACGCTCGACGACCGCGCCGGTGATGGGCGAACGGATGATGGTTTTCTCCAGTTCGCGCCGGACCAGCGCCACCTGCGCCCGTCGCTGCTCCAGTTGGGCCAGCAGCGTGTTGACTTCTTCGAGCGCCGCGTGATACCGCGCCTCGGCAATGCGAAAGGCGGCATTGGCTTGATCGTACTCCTGCTCGGAGACGACGCCCTTACTGCGCAACTGACGCATGCGCTGGAAACGCAACGCGGCATCATCGAAGGAGGCCTTCGCCTGCCGAACAATGGTCGTCTCCTGCGGATCCACACGATCCTGGTTCTCGGATATGCCCAGGCGAGCCAGGACCTGACGCAACGCCGCCTGAGCGTCGGCCAGGCGCAACTCGAAATCTCGCCGATCAATCACGGCAAGAACGTCGCCCTGTCGCACACGGCTTCCCAGGTCCACCCGGATCTCCGCCAGCGTGCCCTCCACTTCGCTGGCGACCACGACGCGCTCATCGGCCAGAAGCGTTCCCACGATTTCGATCTCACGTTCAACCGTGCGCTCCTGGGCGGGGACGACATCAACCTCGATGACGGAGTTCGATCCTCGACTGCTGGCTTCCGTCTCGCCCGGTGGAGTGTTCCGGCGACACCCCACGACGCTCATCAGACCCAGCAGGAGAGCCAATGCTGCGTACTTCTTCATAAAGCCTTCCTTTCCAACAGTGATCGGCGGCCAGAAGGTCTTTCCCCCGATGACTCGGAGGAGGAGAACACGCCGTCCAGGAAAATATCGGCGAAGATAGCCGCCGCCTGGCGATTGCTCAACTTGAGATGTTTTTGCTGGGGATCAAACAGTTCTCGTACAAGCGCATGATGAATGGCCATTCCCACGAAGGCGCGCACGGCGGCACGAGGGTGAATGGGGCGAAAGGCACCTTCTTTGATCCGTTGTGTGATATACCGGGTCAGATACTGAAACATCTCGGCGGCATGCGTTTCGTAGACCATCTGCGAGAGCCGGTGCCCTTCCAGTGCGCTGTAGAGCATGAGGCGCATGAAGCACGGATCCTCAGAATAGTGATCGAGAATCGCTTCGGCCAGACGGGTGAAAAAAGCTCGATCATCACGCCGGCTGGCGGCTTCATCCAGCGCGGCCTGGACCTGGAGTCGTCGCTCCTTCATCTTGTAATCAATGATGGCCGAATAGAGGTCCTCCTTGGTGGCGAAATGGCGAAAGATAATGGCCTCGGTCACCCCTGAAGCCTGGGCGATCTCCTTGGTGGTCGTCCCGTCGAACCCCTTGCGGGCGAAAAGGTCCATGGCCGTGCGGACGATCTGCAATCGCCGGTCCGCCGCCGAGAGCCTCACGCGTTGCTTCACCCGTTGCGCTCTGCCCATTGCTCCTCTCTTCCTGTCGAAAGTCAGTAAGTACTTACCATACTTTCTCCCGGGCATCAAGTGAAAAATGGCCCATGAACCACGCGAAACGACGGAAAAGTCTCCGCCGCCGGGGAGACGATTCCAGCGGGTAAGAGCATTTTGCAAAAAGCGGAGTGATATTCTCAGCCTGCGACGTCAGCGGCAGAGAAGCTTGGGCGGAAGCCCAGCACCACTCCGGGCGACGGAGCACCAGGTCCTTTCCACGACCTGAGCGGCGCAGCATCCCGCTCGGCGGGCGTCTCCCACCCAAGAGATGTCGGGAATGAAACGGTAAAAACATCCGGTGGCACTTTTCATCCGCTGGCGAATCGGCGTCCCTTCCGGGTGGAAGCCACGGTCTTTTCTTGCTCAATCCCTTCGGCGGAAAGTGTAGATTTTCTCAACAGCGCCTGATGAGATTTTCAACTTCGACTAAACCGAAATAGGGGATCGTTTGCTGGCGA
>DATLZR010000085.1 GCA_035573895.1 Blastocatellia bacterium
AGGCGACAACTCTTGACGAAATGAATCACCACCCCATCGGCCTTCCATTGCTCCACGTAGCGCCGAATCTGGTCATACCGCTGGAGGTAGTTCCGATTGGTGAGATTATGAGCGAGCATGTGAAGAGCGATGGACGTCAACGGATCCGCGGGATCGTGACGGAAGCCGAACTCCCACAGGCCCCCTACCGTCGAATAGGTGGATGCAACCGCGCACGCCTTCCACCTGGCAAACATATCGCGAAAAGTACGGAAGTAGGGATAGGGCGGAGGACCTTCGATGACGAGACGAAACCTCTCCTGATCATAAACGCCCTCGCCGCGCTCGGCTTTGTCGCGGAACTCCCGCAGGGCGAGTTGGAAAAATTCCACTCCCTCGGGTCGGGCACGATAAACATAGAGCGGCCCCATGAGAGTGATGGCATCGAAATAGGCATCGAAGGGCGAGGGTGAGTGCTGCGCCAGATGCTTGATCTCAGACCACAACTCTTCCACCTGACGAGAACAGGCTACGGCCTGCGCCAGCCGATCCTCGTCCAGATGTCGCCCGGTAATTTTTTCCAGTAGCGCGACTACATCGCGAAGTTGGCGGACGACGTAGTCGAGATCCGCCGATGTCGGCGTCTCCGTTCGAGCGAATGGAATATCCAGCAGATACAGTGGGGCTCCGGTGAGAGCGGCGACGTGCTCGAACCACTTAATGTAGGTGTTGCACCCGACGAAGTTGCAGAGCACGAGCGCCGGACGCGGCAACTGCCCGCCAGTAGGCGTCAGTCCTTTGACGTAAGCCCCGATGTCGGCTTTGACGTAAGCGCAGTTGTCCGCCGCATAACCCATCTCTTCGGCCAGCAGAATCGGTTCGAGCGATTGATGGCGAATGGCCAGTTGGAGCGCGTTCACCTCGGGATAGAGAGGAACGACATCGAAGGCTTCGAGCAGTTCGATGCAGTTGCCGGAAATCATCAAGGCGACGGCCGGCGGATCTCCACTCCGGGCTGATTGATCCAATCGCTCGTACCATTGCAGCATCAGCTCCTTCTGTCGCTGATGAAGCTGACCCCGGTAGTCCGTTCGTGATGATGTCATCGGCTTCTCTCCGACAGGCCTCTTCCCCTTGTGGGCTCATCCCGGTCAGGCGAAAATCAACGATTCGACGAAGGTTTCGACCTCCGTCCTCAGGCGTTCAAAGGTGAACATTTTCTCCTCAAACTCCAGAAGCAGGTGAGGAATGCCTTCGCGGTCCAGCTCGCGTTTGTAGAGCACATAATCGAAGTACGCGGGCTCGCAGAATTTGGCGATGAGGAAGATGACGGCATCGGCTCGTCGCTGCCGGACTTTCTCCACGAGCGCCTGGTGGCGCGGGCGACGCCAATCATGGCGAACCGACGAGGCAACCGACCGATTGAGATAACTCTCGGCGAGCGCCCGAAGCGGAGAATCCCCGGTCGGCACATCGTCGAGAAACCATCGCCGTCCGAGAAGGAAATCGTCGTCAACGATATAACATCCCGCTTCCTCGATCAGCCGGATCAAATCCAGCGGAGGCTGCTCACAGAAAGATCCCTCGATGATGATCCGAAGCGAATCGCGCGGCTTCGTCTGACGGCAGGGGAGATGCTCCAGCAC
This sequence comes from Blastocatellia bacterium, assembly GCA_035573895.1. NCBI lineage: Bacteria > Pseudomonadati > Acidobacteriota > Blastocatellia > Blastocatellia bacterium. The sequence goes on from DATLZR010000085.1 coordinate 1,626, forward strand.
GCGCCGGAGCAGCGCCGAATGTTCTTCGACGGGGAGAACGTTCCCCATCCGCATCACGACGTACGCTTCCCAGGCGCGGATCAGATGAGGCGACTCCGAGCGACAATCAAAGAGACGACGGCTGAGACGGCGATTTTCATTGTGCGCTGCGATGGCCCGCCACAGCCGGTCCTCGCTGGCCGATTGACCGCTCAGCCGTTCCAGATTCTCCCGCAGGCGCTCGTACTCGCGGGCGAGAAAAGCAATGGCCGCATCGGTCGTGGGATTGTGCGGCAGATGGACAAAATCAATATACAGCTCGGGCAGATTGCGCTTGAGGACAAAACACAGGTTCCGGGCCGAATCGCAAATGGTTGAGAAGAGCATTCCATCAAACGGCTGCAACAGTCCGGTCAGTCCCATCTCCAGCGTCGTTTTGACAATCGAGCAGATGAACGACCCGAATCGGGCATCGGCATGGTGCAAATCAATCCGGTCTCCACCTCCGTTGAGTCCTACCGGTAGCAGGCCACACGCATCAATCAACTCCACCGGAGCATAGACCGGGAAGTAAGCGATCACCTTCCCACCCGGATGGTCCTCTTTCCACCGTCTCACGGTGGGAAAGCTCAGATCGCTGATCGTCTCCGCACAGAGGGAAAAGATGTTGTCGAGAGCACCCTCCGTCATTTGTTCTCCTCTCTCCTGATTGAGCTCCCCTCTTTTCTGTCGCTCGCCCACAGGCGTCGCCGGCCCGTTGACGCCCGAGAGGATCGTTTTTTCGGGGCACGCGCTGACTCGATTCCCCCTCCACCGGCCGGTCAACCGACCATCGTCAAGCCGCCGCTCACGCTGATGACCTGACCGGTGATGTAACTGGCTCGATCGGAGGCCAGGAAGACGACGACAGGAGCGATCTCCTCCGGCTGGCCCAGGCGTCGCAGGGGAATGTAATTGACCATCGTGCCGAGAATCTTCCGGGCGAACTCGTCCTGCTGCATCTCCTCAAGCAACGGCGTCTCCGATGGACCGGGACAGACGACGTTCACCCGGATGTTATCTCGCGCATGCTCCCGTGCGAGCGTTTTAGAAAAGGCGATGACAGCGGCTTTCGATCCGGCATAGACGGCTTCGCCGAGCGATCCCACCCGCGCGGCATCCGAGCTGACATTGACGATGCAGCCGCGCTTTCGCTCGGCCATCTGCGGCAGGAGGGCGAAGCAGGTATTGAGAACACCGCGAAAATTGATGGCGATGATCCTCTCCCACAAATCTGGCGTCGTTTTCACGAACGGCATGAGCCGATCCCACCCGGCGTTGTTGATGAGGATGTCAACGGCTCCCCATCGCCGAAGGATCTCATCCCGGAGGGCAAAGACACTCTCGATTTGAGTCACATCGGTGGGTACGGCGACGATATCGCGGCCCGACCTCTCGCGCACCTCCCGCGCCGTGGTCTCGGCGTCCTCCGCGCGCAGGTCGGCAATCATGACATCAGCTCCGACATCGGCGAGCGCCTGGACGATTGCTCGACCGATGCCGCGAGCGCCGCCGGTGACGACGGCTCTTTTACCGGTGAGATCGAGAAAATTCATCGTCACCCCTCCCTTGTTCAACAGTGCGAGTGAAAGATGGGGGATGTCCGAAATCGGTCTCTCATCAGATTGCCCATGTGGGGGGCGGCTGCTTCACTCCACCGCGTCGGCCTCTCGCAACGCACCGTTGGTTGGGCGACAACATGGGCCGCGCGGAGATTTCGGGGCCGTGATATAATAGGCCGTCGTATGCCCAACTCAGAAGCGATCGAAACATACAACCTGCTCAAGGAACGGCTGGGGGATGAAACGGCTCGGGCCCTGCTCCGGTATATCGAAGCCTCCACCCAGGCGAATGTCGCCACCAAGGAAGACTTGTACCGCCTTGGCGAGAAGCTCGGGGGCGACATAAGCGCCAACAAAATTGAAATCCTTAACCTGCGTGAGGAGCTCAAGGGCGACATCGCCGCCCTCCGCCAGGAACTCAAGGGTGACATCGCCGCCCTCCGCCAGGAACTCAAGGGTGACATCACTGACGTGAACCAGGAGCTTACGAGTAGCATCGCCGCTTTGCAACTGGAGATGACGAGAGGACTGTACAAGGTCAGAACCATTCTTTATCTCCTCATCGCCTTGATCCTCGTGACCAATCCAAAGATCATCGAGCTACTGACCAGGGTTCTGGGCGTCTTCAAGTAATCACCTGCTGATTCTCATTTCCGCCCCTTTGCTGATCGAGCTTGAACAGGTGAACGGCGTTTTCGCGGATGAGCTTGCGCTTGGCTTCTTCCTTGAGTCCTAATTCGTCGAGCTGTCGGAGATTCTCCTTCCAGGGAAGACCATTTGTTCCCCAGAGGCAACGGTCCTGTCCGAGGCGGCTGTTGATGAATTGAACGATGGCGGGCGAGAGGTATTTGGGCATCCAGGCATCCACGCCGAGCCAGACGTTGTCCCATTTATAGCAGACGGAGATCAATTCCTCGACCCACGGCCAGCCGGTATGAGCGCCGACGATTTTCAGGTCGGGGAAATCGCAGGCGATGCGATCGAGATAGATCGGCCGTCCGCAGTCGCTCGGCATGGCCTCCAGAACATGACCGACTTGCAGCGAGACGGGAACATCCAGCTCCACGCATTTGGCATAGAGCGGATACATCTTTCGATCATGAAGCGGGATGTCGAACCCGTAGATATGGACGTAGACGCCTTTGAAGCCGTAGGTCTTGACGGCCGTCTCGATCTCCCGCAGGCTCTCGGTTATGCGAAAGGGATTGTATCCGGCGAGTCCCACGAACCGGTCGGGATATTTCTCTGTGTACTGCAGCACGTCCTCAAGCTGCGTATCCATGTACATCCACTTTCGCCAGTAGGACCACATCTTGCACTGAGCGATGAACACCTTCTCCACGCCCGCGTCGTCCATGAGGGCAATCATCTGTTCGATGCTGTCATACCGGGGCAGTCCGCCGATGGCCCGCTCCATCCGGCAAACGAGTTCTCCTTCTTTCGCTCGATCCCACTTCTCCATGAACTCGCGGGTGGCCACGTAATACATCACATCAATGGCTTTCACCGGTTCGGTCATAAGCGAACCTCCCCCATACGCCCACGCGATACCCCTCGTGCTCAGCGGAAGGATCCATCGCTCCCCGGCCATGCCGCGCGAAACCAGGCGGCGTTGCCGGAAGTGATCGCTTGCGCCGGCGCTCGGCGATGTAGATCATCGCCGCGACGCTTGTGACCAGAAGGAATGGGACGCTCAGGAGAAAGAGAACCCCTGTATTGAATCCGCGCGCAAGCGCCTGCCCTTCGGGGGAATTAAGCAATCCCGTCTTACACATCGCACACTGAGCCCGAACGGTCTGGAGCGCTCCCCATCCGACAATGAGGACAATGATCTTCAGCACTCGGAACCACATCGGCCTGTCACCTCGCCGTCGAGTTAAGGACACGAAGCCCATCGGGAGCGATCAAGAAAAAGAGGACTCCCGCAGTCAGAAGGAGCCCCGCAGCCACGCTGATGACAAGCGCCAGACGCTCGAACCGCAGGTGCATGAAGTATCCGCCGATGAGCGACGCTTTCACCAGCATCCCCACAAGTAAAATCCCCACCAGAATCCCCTTGGGGACGGTCACTGAACCACTCACCATCATGAGGAGCGTCAACGCCAGTAAGGCCCCCCAGATGACCCAATAGAGCCTGTACCGAATGGTTGGATGCGTCTCCGTCATACGCTCTCCTCCGCCCCGGCAACGGGGCAAACGCTTTGGACCGTTCAAATCAGATAGAACAGGGTGAAGATGAAAACCCACACCAGGTCCACGAAGTGCCAGTAGAGTCCCGCCAGCTCGATCCCTTCTGCCGACGAGCGACCAAGCAGCGACCGAACGGCGGTCACACTGAGGATGATTACTCCGGTGAGAACGTGCGACCCGTGAAATCCGGTGAGAATGAAAAACGACGCGCTGAACAGAGGCACGCCCCAGGGATTACTGGTGAGCCGCGCTCCTTCTCCGATGAGGCTTGACCATTCGTAGGCCTGGCACCCGAGGAAGGCCAGACCGCCCAAAATGGTCAGAAGGATGAACCCCACCACGGCCCGACGATCCCCGCGACGCGCCGCCCCCACAGCCGTGGCCATCGTCGCGCTACTGGAGATGAGGATGAACGTCATCAGAGCAATGAAATCGAGATGGAAGATTTCTGCCCGGTCCGGCCAGTGTGGACTGGCGATGCGCACGAATCCGTACCCGGCCAATAACCCGGCAAACAGCAGTCCATCGGTGATGATGAAAAGCCACATCATCACCTTCTGCCAACTGGCAGCGAAGGGTGATGTTTCACCACTCCATGCAAGAACCCTTGCGTGTGACACGGATGCGTCGGTCATCGCAATTCCCTCCCCTGAAAATATCCTGGGAGCGCGCGCCTCCGCCGTGCCCGCTTGAGCGGGCAACCCACGGGCGCTCCCCGATTTCCCTCATTCGTGGCGAATATCCAGTTCCTCATCCCAGAACGAAGAGCACGACGAAAAGATAGAGCCAGAGCCCACCCATAAAGTGCCAGTAGGTGGCGCACAGTTTCAGGCGTTGCTCCCATCGAGACCGAGGCATGCGATTTCGCCAAAGCAGTAGCGCCCCCAGCGCAATCAGGCCGCCGAGGACGTGTACGCCATGAACGCCCGTCAGGATGTAGAAGAACGAGCTGTGAGGATTGCTCGGCAGGTAAACGCCTTGATCAGCGAGAAACTTCCAGGCGAAGACCTGCCCCAGGAGAAATCCGACTCCTAAAAACCACGCGATGACGATCCAGAGGTAACCGGCAGAAGGCCGCGCCAGCGTGTGCGCCCGGCCGCGTTCTAAACTGAAACTGCTGGCGACGATCACCCCGGAATTGAGCCAGAGTAACGGGGGCAAAGGGATGGATCGCCAATCCGGGCCGGCCTGGCGCACGAGGTAGGCGCTCGTGAATCCGGCAAAAAGCATGGTCGCCGTGGCCAGAAAGATCCACAACCCCAGTTGCCCGGAGGTGACGGCCAGACGTCCCAGTTCTGTTTGTTCTGATTGCTGGCGGATCATGTCCCCTCCTCTTTGGCTGTCGGGCCCGTCTCCTTCTCCCCGACTCCGCGCACATCCACTTCACGGCGCGGTCTGTGGCACGTAGTCCTCCGCTGCGCCGGGAAGGCTGTAGTCGTATGGCCAGCGGTGAACCTCAGGCGGATTGGCTCCCCAATTCCCGTGCGGAGGCGGCGAGGGGGCCGTCCATTCGAGCGTCGCCGCCCGCCAGGGATTCTGCTCCGCGCGAGGCCCCCGGAAGAGACTCCAGAAGAAGTTGACCAAAAAGAGCAGTTGCGCAGCGCCTAACACAAAAGCACTGATAGAAACAAACCGATTGAGGTCCTGCAACGACTGAAGAAACTCGAATCGGGTGAACTGATAGTACCGACGCGGCATCCCGCCGAGGCCGAGAAAATGCTGCGTCAGGAAGACGCCATAGAAGGACAGAAGCGTCAGCCAGAAGTGAACTTTTCCGAGGCGTTCGTTCATCATGCGGCCGAACATCTTGGGGAACCAGTAATAGGTCCCGGCAAACAGCGCCAGCAGCGTCACTCCGCCGATCATGAAATGGAAATGGCCGACGACGAAATAGGTATCGTGAAGCTGAATGTCGGAGGTCGCATTGCCGAGAAAAATACCCCCCAGGCCACCGGTCCCAAAGAGTGCGATGCAACCCAGGGCAAAGAGCATCGGCGTCGTCAATTGGAGGCGGCTTCCCCACAAACTGGCGATCATGCAAAAGCCGATGAGAGCTGATGGGATGGTGATGGCCATCGTGCCGATGGCGAAAAATTCTCCCAGATAGGGGCTCATCCCGCTGACGAACATGTGATGTCCCCACACGATCATGCTCAGCGCGCCAATCGTGACCACCGAGTAGACGATGAGGCGGTAACCAAAGATCGGCTTACGTGTGAACGGCGCGAGAATTTCCAGGGCCACACCCAGAGCCGGAAGAATCAAGACGTACACTTCCGGGTGACCGAGGAACCAGAAGAGGTGCTGCCACAATAGCGGCGAGCCGCCCTGATGAGGAAGCACTTGATTCCCGAAGTACAATCCGCTCGGCAAGAAGAAGCTCGTCCCACCATGACGATCGAAGAGAAGCAGAATAGCGGCGGCCGTCAGCGGGGGGAAGGCCAGCAATCCAATGATGGCGGCAACGAACATCGTCCACACAAGCAGTGGCAGCCGCATGAACGACATCCCCCGCGCACGAAGATTGAGAATCGTCGTCACATAGTTGAGGCCTCCCATCGTGAACGAGGCGATGAACAACGCCATCCCGATCAGCCAGAGCGTCTGTCCCCATCCCGATCCGGGCACAGCCTGACGCACCGCACTCAGCGGAGGATAAGCCGTCCAGCCCGATGCCGCCGCTCCTCCTTCGACGAAAAACGAGCCGATCATGATCAGGCAGGCGGGCACCACCGTCCAGTACGAGAGCATGTTCAGCACCGGAAAAGCCATATCGCGCGCCCCGATCTGCAGCGGGATGAGAAAATTGCCAAACCCGCTCACCAGTGCCATCGAGATGACGAAGAACACCATGAGCGTCCCGTGCATGGTCACCAGCGAGATGTAGAACTCCGGCTTCATCACGCCGCCTTCCATTCCCGAAGGAAAGAGCTTTG
>DATLZR010000086.1 GCA_035573895.1 Blastocatellia bacterium
CGACCGGCTCCTGCCCGATGTGAGTGCCCTCATCCCACAGCTCCACCATCCGCCGTCGAGCAGCAGCGTGATCTTCATCACCGGTCCCAGCCGCACCGCCGATATTGAACAAACGCTCACGGTCGGTGTGCACGGGCCGAAAGAACTGCATGTTCTGCTGCTCGAGTGAACCGTTTGCCAAGCGATGATGTCGAACTTTCAGGACTGTGAGAGAGCCGGACGCCAGGGAGCACGAATTTTTTCTCAGGGGGAGAAACAGGCGCAAGGACGTCGCATCAGAGGATGATGCGGTCATTGCCGACGCGACACGTGATGCGCAATTGATCGAGGTATTCCAGCAGGGGAATGGCGTATTTCCGGCTCACGCCGGTGATCTGCTTGAAGGTTCCGACATCGAGCGTGGGGGTGAGTGCTTTTCGCGCCCGGATTTGCTCGATGAGAGTTTGAATGACCTGAGCATCGAACGTATGCTCGCCGATGCGCACCCAGGTCCCTCGCTGCACGAGCAAGCGATGGAGTTGTTGAGCGAGCGTCGGCGGGATGCCCAGCGCTTGAGCTGCTTCTTCCAGAGTGGGGGGCTGAAGCCCGGCCTCGCGAAACAGAGTCACGAGGCGTCGCTCGGCGTCGGCCTCAGGCCCGGACAATCGAACCTGATGTGAGGCCAGACGAACGCTCTCTCGCTCAGCTCGAAACTCCGGTTCTCTGAGCAAAACCGACAGCAGAGCAGACGACAGAGACTCCGGAAGATCGCCGAGCACTTTCTCCCGCACCAGGTTCCGGGGCGCTCCTTCTTCCAGCGGATTCTTGCGGTGATACTCTTCCAGGTACCGCTGCAACAGGCGCCTGGTCTCCTCGTAAGCAGAACAGGAGAGAAAATGGCGGGGACGAGCCGGAAGTTCGACGATGCGCCGCTGAGCCACAAGCTCTGCCAGCGTTGATTCCAGTCGAGACTCGGTGAAGTCAGTGAGGGCGGCAAGCTGTGCCAGGCTCATTCCATGCTCCCCTGGGTGAGTGATCCACACGACCAGGCGGTCCTCGACAGTGCTCGTCTCCAATGCCTGGAGTTGATCAACAACGGGATTCACGACGCCCGGTCGGAAGGGACGGTGCTTCTCCGCCTGGGGATGAAGGACAACGCCTCCGCCAATGGTCACCGGGGGAGAGTAACGCCGAACAATGAACCGATCTCCGGCAACAGCGCACGTTGGCGATTCCAGCCGAAGCTGAACCAATGCCGATTCGCCGGGGCGCACCGCCTCGCGATCGAGCATCACGACGCGGGCCAGCAACTCCGCCGTTCCCAGGTGGCACCGCACGCGGGTTCGCGTGGTGATGGCTTGAGGAGCGGTGGGAAGAAGCTCCAGGCGGGCATCAATCATAGATGTCGGTCGGAAGCGACCGACCGGGACCACAACATCGCCGCGTTGAAGATCCTCCACGGCAACGCCCTGAAGATTGAGGGCGGTGCGCTCGCCCGCTCGCGCCCTTTCCACCGACTGACCGTGAACCTGAATCCCGCGAATTGTGGCCCGTCGCCCACGAGGGAGAATTTCGACCTCCTGACCGGGAGAGAACTGACCGGCGATGAGGGTTCCGGTGACCACGGTCCCGAATCCCCGCAACGTGAAGACGCGATCAATGGGGAGTCGCGCCACCGCTTCGATTGTCTTTTCAGGCACCGAGGCCGCCAGCGCCACGAGCGTCTCCTTCAGCTCCTCAATGCCTTCTCCCGTGCGGGAGCTGACGCGAACGACCGGCGCCTGTTCGAGAAACGATCCCGCCACCAGCTCCCGAATGTCTTCGGCGACCAGCTCGATCATTTCCTCATCCACCAGATCAATCTTGGTGATGACCACCAGCCCCGATTTCACCCGCAGCAATCGGCAGATATCGAAGTGCTCGCGGGTCTGGGGCATGACCGACTCAGTCGCTGCGACCACGAGCATGACCAGATCAATTCCATGAGCGCCCGCGAGCATGTTCTTGACGAAGCGTTCGTGGCCGGGAACATCAACAAACCCGAACCGCACGCCTCCGTGGTGCAGGTGGGCGAATCCGATGTCAATGGTGATGCCCCGCTCTTTTTCCTCTTTCAAGCGATCGGTATCAATCCCGGTGAGCGCCTTGATGAGCGCCGTCTTGCCGTGATCAATATGTCCGGCTGTCCCGACGATGATATGCTTCATTGTGCTCGGCCTGCCGACTCAGGGCTTTCGCGGCGGCGGAGGGGAAGGCGGTTTCGTGCCCGATTCCGGTTCGGGCTTCTTCTCCGGTTTCTTTTGCGCCTCCGGCGGCTCGGGCTCGATATCGCCGATCTCGATCTTTCCGGTGAATCGTTTGTAGTTGGTGTACTTGATGATCATGCGGACGTGAACCGTCTGATCGGGAAACTCCAGGTAGTCATCGGCGTAGGTGTAGGTCGGAAACCACAGTTTGTCCTCGATGTTCTCCCGGTAGGTTTCGAACAGGGGGAACTTATTCTCCCGATCCTCGGGCAATCCCTTGCCGCGCACTTTGACGATCATCAAATCCACCGTATCAACCCAGATGCGTCCCTGGAAATACCGTTCGTGAAGCTTCTTCGGATCAGGGCGCTGGCGCGGCGTGACGTCAAAGACGTAGGTCTCGATCTCGTCAATTTTCTCTCGACCGACGTAAGTCAGGTTATACTTGGGCAGGTCTTCCTTGGTCAGAGCGAACGGCTGAATCCCGGCGAAATCGGCAAAGTCGTACTGGGTGACGGCGATTTCCCGGAGCGTCGGCAAGGGGAAATAGATGATGCGTTCCTCGCGCTGGCCCCGATCGTTGACGATGATCTCCGAGACGCGACGAAACTCTCCGGTCACCCGATTACGCGGGCCGAGCGTCTGGAGCAAAATGTCCTGACGGAAGAGGAAGTTTTTGAATTCCTCCCGGAGGCGACTTTCGTTCTCCGTGAACCGACGGATGATCTCCTGAATCTCGGCTTCGGTGGGCCGATCGCCTTGACTCACGACGCCCGCCCGCCCGGGGAGCCCTCCGATTCCGAGAACGATGAGCGCGACGACCACACCAATGGCGCGTTTCATGCTCTCCTCCGTCAGAAGCATCATTTTACCGAACTCACGCCAAAAGAGCTATCCGCTTTCGAGAACGACCTCCGCTGATTCGGAGAACGAACAGCAGGGAATGACCTCCTCACTCTCGCACCTCCAGAGCATCGCGCAGACCATCGCCGATGAGGTTCAAGCAAAAGAGCGTGAGAACGAGCGTGACGCCCGGAAAGACGAGGAGCCAGGGAGCGACTCCCATCGCCTGAACGCCGTCGTGGATGAGCGTTCCCCAACTGGCCTGGGGCGCTTGAATCCCCAATCCGAGAAAGCTCACAAACGCCTCCTGTAACATCACCGAAGGAAGCGTGAGCGTCGTGTAGACGATTAACGGACCGCGCACGTTGGGAAGCAGATGTCGGACGATGATGGCGGGCGTCGAAGCCCCCAGGGCGCGAGCCGCCTCGACGAAGGGTTCGTTCTTGAGCATCAGAACCTGACCGCGAACGATCCGGGCGACCGTCAGCCAGGAAACCGCTCCCAGCGCGATGAAGAGGAAAACCATGCGAACGCCGGGACCGCGCAACCACTGAGCCACCGGACCGAGGGGATCCACACCGAGAAGCCGGACGACCGGTTCCACGACCTCGGGATCGGCAAAGAGCGCCATCAAGACGATCACCAGAAACATATAGGGCAGGGAGTAGAGAACGTCAACGATGCGCATCA
>DATLZR010000087.1 GCA_035573895.1 Blastocatellia bacterium
GGCGAATCGGCGTCCCTTCCGGGTGGAAGCCACGGTCTTTTCTTGCTCAATCCCTTCGGCGGAAAGTGTAGATTTTCTCAACAGCGCCTGATGAGATTTTCAACTTCGACTAAACCGAAATAGGGGATCGTTTGCTGGCGATTTCCGGTTCTTCCCGATCGTGACCTGTTGAATTTTTCAGCGAGTTGATGCCGACAGGGAGAACGCCTCCGCCGAAACCCGCTCACCAAGTTATTTGGTGTCATCAGCTAGCGGGGAAGGCCAAGGAGTATCGGCAATGGCACGCCGGTTGCCATGAAAAAGTGGAAACACAATGACCGAAGGAAGGAGCCAGAGCCATGAAACGGCAACAGGCGCAACAAAACTTTTCCGCATCGGGCGAACCGCTGAAGTGCATCTGGATGCTGGCCGGGGTACTGACCTATCGGCTCTGTGATCGGGAGTATGATTGCGAGCATTGTCCGCTCGATGCAGCGCTCCGGGAAACTGCTCCTTCTCAGCCTAACCTCGCCCTGGGCCCTGTGATGGCCGACGGAGGCGAGGAAAGGAGGTGAGATCATGGTTGCTTTATTTGTCATCCTCACAATTGTGGCATTCATCGCGGTGGATTCTCTCGTTCAGTGGAACGAGGCCAGGCAGCGTCAACGCCAGCTTCGACCGGTGGAAGGGGTGCCTCGGTGGCTCACATTTGGATTGGAGAGCGTGAGTGTGCCGGCGGGAGTCTTCCTCGGTCCAGGACACACCTGGATGCGCTTGGATCTGGCGGGAACAGCTCATGTCGGTGTGGATCAGTTTGTGCAGAGGGCAATCGGTCGAATTGATGCAATTGAACTGCCTCGACCGGGACAGACTGTTCAGGAGGGCGAGCCGCTCGTCACCCTCCGTCAGGGCGATCGCCTGGCGCCCGTTCGGTCCCCGGTGGACGGAACCGTTGTGGCGGTCAACGAGAACCTGGCCCGACATCCCGAAGTCCTGGCGACTGATCCCTACGTCGAGGGTTGGATTGCCGTCATCAAGCCCCGTCACCTTGCCTCGGCGCTGCGGCGGCTGTTGATCGCCGAGGAAGCTCGCGCCTGGCTCAAGCAGGAGCTGGAAAGGTTCAAGGAGTTCATCGCCTCTCGACCTCTTGAGACGGTGGCTGTCGGACAGGCCCTTCAGGATGGGGGACATCCAACGGCAGGCGTCCTTGAGTTGATGGACGAGCAGACGTGGGTCCTCTTCACCGAGGAGTTCCTGTCTACGTAGCGCGGACTTTCCAGCCACGTAGCGCAGACGTTCGAGTCTGGGACAACCGCAGGCTGGAAGGCCCGCGCTACCGGATGGCTGCAGGTGGGTGCTATCACCCAGCTCTTGCTGCTGTCCTGGACCGGTGCGAGTGAAGCGCTCATCGGCCTTCTCGCCAATTCCCGGAAGGCACATCACTTGCAACTTGAGCGCAGAATCAGTCGGAAGACTCCCATGTGGAACGGGAATTGCACGCTCATTGTGCTCGGATGTGGTGACCGTATAGAAGCCCGGGAGGGAACACAATGGCGACCGGGAAGAAGAAAGGATTGCTCTTTGACAGCACGCGCTGCATCGGCTGCGGAGCTTGCTACCTGGCCTGTAAAGAGCGGAATCGTCTTCCGGTGACGGCGGAGGACCCTCTCGCCGATGAGCTTTCGGCTGTGACCTACACGGTCGTTCAGAATCGGCGAGGGCGATTTGTCCGACGCCTGTGCATGCACTGTGAGGATCCGACCTGTGCGTCGGTCTGTCCGGTGGGGGCGCTGGAGAAGACGCCTCTCGGTCCGGTGGTTTACCATCCGGATCGGTGCATTGGCTGTCGGTATTGCATGGTAGCCTGTCCTTTTGGTGTCCCCCGGTACGAATGGCGGAGCCGGACGCCGCGCGTCCGCAAGTGCGACCTCTGTTACGATCGCGTGGCCGCCGGATTGCCGACGGCTTGCGCCGCCGTCTGTCCCACCGGGGCCACGAGATTCGGCGACCGCGATGAGCTGATCGAAGAAGCGCGCGCCCGCATTCGTGCTGAACCCGATCGGTATCATCCCCACATTTACGGACTGGAAGAAGTCGGTGGAACATCCGTCTTACTTATTGCCGATGTCGCCCCGGAGAACCTGGGCTATCGGACGGATCTGAGCGCCGAGCCGTTGCCGCTGTTGACCTGGAATGTGCTCAAGAAGATTCCCAACTTCGTCCTGGTGGGCGGAGTGCTTCTCGGAGGACTCTGGTGGATCACCAATCGTCGCATTGCAGTCGCACGGGCGGAGCGGGAGGCTCTGGGCACAAACCGGCAGACCGAAGAGGGCCAGCCCTCTGATCGGGAGGAGCAGGTATGAAGATCATCGTACGTCCTCGCATCACCTTCTGGCGCGTTGTGGCCGGCGTGATCTTCCTGAGCGGGCTCTACAGCACCTATGTTCGATTCAGCGGGGGACTGGGCGCGAGTACGGCTCTGAGCGACCGCTTCCCCTGGGGCCTGTGGGTCGGCTTCGACGTTCTGTGCGGAGTGGCGCTGGCGGCGGGCGGATTCACCATGAGCGCCGTCGTCTACATTTTTCATATCGAGCGATTTAAGCCGATCATTCGCCCGACGATCCTCACGGCCTTCCTCGGCTATTTGCTGGTCATCGTCGCGTTGCTCTTCGATCTGGGGAAGCCCTACAACATCTGGCATCCGCTGGTGATGTGGAATCCCCATTCGGTGATGTTCGAGGTGGCCTGGTGCGTCATGCTCTACACGACCGTCCTGGCCCTGGAATTCAGCCCCCTGCTGTGGGAGCGATTGCGCTGGGAGAAGCCACTGAAGGTCATGCACGCGCTCACGGTCCCTCTGGTCATTCTCGGCGTGATTCTGTCGTTCCTCCATCAGAGCAGTTTGGGATCGCTCTTTCTGATCGTGCCGCACCGGCTGCATCCGCTCTGGTATTCCCCGTTATTGCCGGTGTTCTTCTTCGTCTCGGCTCTGGCGCTGGGGTGCGCGATGACGATCTTTGAATCGTTCCTCAGTTTTCGCGCGTTTCGCAAACGACTGGAGTTGCATCTGCTGACGGATCTGGGAAAGGTGATCGTGGGAGTGCTCGCTCTCTATCTCACGTTGAAGTTGCAGGACCTGGCCGGACGGGGGGCCTTGCGGCTCGCCTTTGAACCGACCTACGAGGGTCGGCTGTTTCTCGCCGAGATGGTCCTGGGCACGATCGCGCCGATGGTGTTGCTCTTGATTCCCCGCGTGCGCACCGACGATTTCGGCTTGTTTGTGTCGGCAGTGATGGTCGTGCTGGGGTTCATCATGAATCGGCTCAACGTGAGCATCACCGGCATGGAGGCCTCTTCGGGCGTCGCCTATTTCCCGAGCTGGACGGAAATTTCGGTGACCATGATGATCGTCGCGCTGGGGTTCGTGCTGTTCGGTCTGGCGGTGAAGTACCTGCGGGTCTTCCCGCCGGAGGAAGTTGCCCGTCCGGCGGCTGTGGAATTACCGGCGCCGGCGGTGCTCCGTCGCTTGCGGCAGGGCAGCACGGCCGTCGTCGCCACGGTGGGAGGCGTCTTCCTCGTTCTCGTTCTCGCTCTGGGGTACAGCGGACTGCGACTGCGGCCCACGCGGGCGTGGGCTGCCCCACCGGCAGCCGAGGGTGATCTTCAGCGCGGGCTGGAACATTTCACTGTTCCTCCGGACATCGTCTATCAGCGATCCGAAGCGAGTCCCGGCACGGTGACGTTCAGTCATGCTTCTCATATTGATTGGAATCGCCCTCGCTGCACGGTGTGTCACCATCAGCCCTATTCTCTCGTGACGTCCGTTTCGGATCGTTCGTCACCCCGCAAGCCTCCAGGCGATATGCACGCCGAGGCCTTCTGCGGGCGATGTCATAACGGGAAGCAGGCGTTCAACGTCAAGGAAGATTGCGCCACCTGCCATAAGGGACCATGACGACCATCGGCAGACCATCCATTCGGCGCTGGACGTCGGTGCTCGGCTTGAAGCTGACCGTGTGCCTGATGGCGAGCATGGTGGTGGTGTTCGCCGGGTTCGGTTCCTGGGCGATTCGGTTTCATCGGCGAACGCTCGAAGAGATGGTACTCACGAGCGCCGATCGGACAAGCGACATCATCAAACGCAGCACCCGCTACAGCATGATGAGAAATCACCGGGATGAGGTCTACCAGATCATCAAGACGATCGGGACCGAGCCCGGCATGCACAAGATCCGCATCTTCAACGAGGAGGGGAAGATCAGCTTCTCCACCGATGAGCGCGAGGTCAACACGCTCGTGGACAAGCGGGCCGAAGCCTGCTACGGCTGTCACAGTCAGGAGCAACCACTCGGACGGCTGAATCGGCCCGACCGCGTGCGCATCTACACGGGAACGACGGGAGAGCGCATCCTGGGGATCATCAATCCCATTGAGAACGAACCGAGCTGTTACACCGCGTCCTGCCATGCTCATCCGCCCGACAAGCAGATTCTCGGTGTGCTCGATGTGACCATGTCGCTGGCCCGCGTGGATGAGGTCATCATTCAGGGGCAGCGGCGGATGATGACCGGTCTTGTGCTGGCGATCGTGCTCGTTTCGCTGGTCATCGGCGGAGTCATCTGGATGATGGTTCACCGCCCCATCGAGCAGCTCATGGCGGGGATCGAGCGCGTGGCCGCCGGAGACCTGTCCTCCAAAATCACCATTTCCCGTCGGGATGAAATGGGCGTCCTGGCCGCTTCGTTCAACGACATGACCGAGAAGCTGAAGAGGGCCTACGATGAGATCACCGAGTGGGCGCACGTGCTGGAGAGTCGGGTGGAGGAGAAGACACGAGAGCTGCAACGGGCGCACGACCAGATGCTGCAGGTCGAGCGGATGGCCTCGATGGGCAAGCTGGCCGCCATCATCGCTCATGAGATCAACAATCCCCTGGCGGGCATCTTCACCTATGCCAAGCTGCTGCTCAAGAAGATGGATCGGGCCGCGCCGGAGAACGCCCGCCAGTATCTGGAGATGATCGCCCAGGAATCGGCCCGCTGCGGCGAGCTGGTGAAAAATCTGTTGCAGTTCGCCCGCTCGACCCGGGTTAAGCCTCAGCCGAACTCTCTCAATGCCCTCATCGAGCAATCGCTGCGGCTCGTGCAGCATAAGATTGATCTCATGGGCGTGCGGACGCGCTTGGACCTCGATCCGCAGATCGGACCGATCATCTGCGATGCCCAGCAGATCAAGCAGGCGCTCGTCGCCCTGCTCATCAATGCCTGCGAGGCCATGCGGCCCGGCGAAGGACTGCTGGAGATCGAGTCGCATCGGGTGGAGGATCCGCCGGGCGCGGAAATTCTCATCCGCGACAACGGCATCGGAATGGATGAGGAGACGCAGCGTCGCATCTTCGAGCCGTTCTTCACCACCAAGGAGACGGGGAGCCTGGGACTGGGATTGTCCGTCGTGCTCACCATCATCACCCGTCACGGAGGAGAGATTCGCGTCCAATCCGCTCCGGGGCAGGGAACGACGTTCACTCTTCGTCTCCCCGAACGCCCTCCGCATCCGACCGAGACGGATGATGAGGTGGGTCGCCCCGACTCGCCTTTTTTCCTCCTCTCCGAGGGAGGGACGCTGTCCTCATCTCTCCGCAGCCGCAGCGAAGACTCTCAGAACTCTGAGGTGAAGCGATGAACCAGAAGAAAAACGCCGTTCGCATCCTCATCGTGGATGACGAAGCGATTGTGCGGGAATCGCTGGGGAACTGGTTCCGCGAGGAAGGATACGAGGTCGCCGTCGCTGCCTCCGGCAAAGAGGCGCTGGAGAAGCTGGCCACCGAGTCCTGGGACATCTACCTCATTGACATCAAAATGCCGGGGATGGATGGATTGGAACTCCAGCGGAAGATCACCGAGATCAATCCCCAGGCCACCATCATTATTATGACGGCCTACGCCTCGGTGGACACAGCCGTCAGCGCCATGAAACAGGGAGCCTACGATTACATCGTCAAACCGTTTGATCCCGATGAGCTGGAGCACCTCATCCGCAACGCGGTGGAGCGGAAAAATCTCCTCAGCGAAAATATCCGTCTGCGACAGAAAATAGACGAAATGGCTCGCTTCCACGAGATCATCGGTCAGAGCCCCGCGATCCGGCGCGTCCTGGAGCAGGTGAGTCTGGTCGCTCCCTCGGATACGACCGTTCTCATTCGCGGCGAGAGCGGTACGGGCAAGGAGCTGATCGCCCGGGCCATCCATGCCAACAGTCCCCGGCGCTACATGCCCATCATCATCGTCAACTGCGGGGCTCTGTCGGAAGGAGTCATCGAGAGCGAACTCTTCGGTCACGAGAAGGGAGCCTTCACCGGCGCCCTCTACCGCCGCAAGGGAAAATTCGAACTGGCCGACGGGGGAACGCTCTTCCTCGACGAAATCGGTGACATCAGCCTCAAGACGCAGGTTGACCTGCTGCGCGTTCTCGAAGAGAAGAAAATCTTTCGCGTCGGAGGGAACACGCCGATTCCCGTTGACTTCCGCCTGATCGCGGCCACCAACAAGGATCTCGAAGCCATGGTGGCCGACCGCACCTTCCGCGAGGACCTCTACTATCGGATCAATGTTTTCTCCATCGCCATTCCTCCGCTGCGCGAGCGGCGCGAGGATATTCCATTGCTCGTCGAACACTTCATCGAGCGGTTCGCCCGAAGCATGAACAAGCCCGTCAGCGGCATCTCCCGCGATGCCCTGAATCTGCTCATGAGTTATGACTGGCCGGGCAATGTTCGTGAGCTGCAAAACGCCATCGAGCGAGCGGTTCTGGTCTGTCGCGGTCGAGAGATTCAGCCGAGCGATCTTCCGCTCCACATCAATGACACGCGAGAGCTTCCCCTGGGGAAATCTCTCGCCGATGTCGAACGACAGCACATCCAGCGCATCCTGCGAGAGACCGAGTGGAACATCTCTCAGGCTGCCCGGGTGCTGGGTATTGATCGGGTCACGCTTTACAACAAGATCCGAAAATACGGACTCGCCCGCGACGGCACCACGTAAAGTAGCGCAGACTTTCCAGTCTGCGAAGAAGTAGCGCAGACTTTCTAGTCTGCGAAAAACCCCGCAGGCTGGAAAGCCTGCGCTACAAGAACGACCGCAGGCTGGAAAGCCTGCGCCACAAAAGCCTGCGCTACGCGCACGCGTCGGTCAAGCTATGATTCATCTGGTCGCCGTGGGTTTGGTAGCTCGTCCGATTCTCGAATTTCTCGCCCTGGTCCTGGAAGATGACCTGGCCATGACCTGCGCTATTTCTCCCCATCGGATTGACGTGAGCGACGCATACGACCCCATGCGCCAGCAGTATCACTCCAGTCGCATCCTCGCCCACCTGGTGGAACGAGAAAATGACCTGCTGCTGCCGTCCGCGGCGGATCCGCCGGATCAGGAGAAGATTCTCGGCGTGGCCGATGTGGACCTGTTCATTCCCATCCTGACGTTCGTCTTCGGCCAGGCCCAGCTCGGACGGCGGGCCGCCGTGGTGTCGGTCTATCGCTTGCGCCAGCAGTTCTACGGCCTGCCTGAAGACGAGGCCCTGTTCCTGGAGCGATGCGAGAAAGAGGCGCTCCATGAACTGGGACATACCTTCGGCCTGGTTCATTGTCAGAATTACGAGTGCGTCATGCACTACTCCAACTCCATCGAGCAGGTAGACCTCAAATCCAACCGCTTCTGCACGGCCTGCGCCCGCTTGCTGCCCGGGCCGCCGTTTCAGGCTCAGATGCGCCTTCGAGGGAACCGCCTATGAGGGAGCAGAAAGACTCATCCGCCCGGCATGCGCGAAAGGCAGAGGCTCGGGACCTCGCCCGTTTCGCCATTCCTCAACGGAAGATTGCCGCGTGTCTATGGGCGCTCATCCGGGGAATCATCAATGTGCTCACGCACGCCACGAAGAAAATGCGTTTGCCAGCGGATGAAAGCGTCCAGCGAATGAGCCATCCGCTGGAACCTTTCATCCGATGGGATGATTATTTTCAAGGGGGCACTCATACGTATGCATGAACTCATCTACGCGTCCTTGCTTCTGGAAGAAATCGAGAAAGCCCTGGCCGGTCGTCCCGACGCCATGGTGCGCCGCGTCCGGGTTCGCCTGGGAGAGGGAACGCGGGTGACTCCCGAAGCTCTCCGGGCGGCCTTCGACTGGTTGAAGGAGAAGACGCGAGCGGCTTCGGCACAACTGGAGATCACACCCGTGCCGCTGCGCATTCGCTGCACGCTCTGCGAGACCGTCTACCGGAGTCGGGAGATCCTCGGCGAGTGTCCGCGCTGCGGCGCTCTCGGCGGCGAGTGGCAAAGCGGCGCCGAATGTGATCTGACCGATCTGGAGATCGAGCACGCCGAAGCGTTCGCCTCTCCGTGAGGCGC
>DATLZR010000088.1 GCA_035573895.1 Blastocatellia bacterium
CCGCCACTATAAAGATGCGCGTGATGGCCCGACCTATGGATGTCCGAAAGACCTCACGACCTGGCCGCCTCATGGTCCTCAGCTTCCCATTCCCGTTAACTGCTCGCTTCCGAGTTCATCGGGGAGAGAACACTAGGAACACCTGGTTCGGAAGGAATGTGAGTTCTTGCTGAAGCGGATAGCCAGCTTGCTCCAACTCCCGCAGGATGACTTCTCGCGGCGTCCAGTGGCCTATCAGTCTCGTGAACCATCCTTCGCCGTTAAAGTCGATGATGGCAACCCGCCCGCCTGGACGGAGATACTTGCCAGCGTTCTGAAAGTACGCCACACGGTCTCCCAGGTGGTGGTAGGTGATACAGCTAAAGATCAGATCGACGCCGGACTGCGGTAACAAGGGGTCTTGAGGCTTGGCCAGAATCACTTCGATGTTGCTATCCCCTTCTTCACGAGCACGTGCTGCGACATAGGCATTCATATCCCCATCGATATCGATGGCGTACACCTTCCCGCTTGGCCCGACCGCCTTAGCCAGGAGAAACGTGAAATACCCGCTCCCGGAGCCTAGGTCTGCGACCGAGTCTCCCGGTCGAATATTGAGGGCTTGGATGACCTCCTCCCGATGTTGCCACGCATCTCGACCGAATCCTTCATAGGCCCATCGTTTGAGAGTTGTGCATCCTGCACAGGCCGTGATGACGAAGATGAGGACTATGTGCAGCAGCTTGCGGTTTATCCCATAACCTGCCGTCCATTGTGGAAATGGTAATTGTTGGTCGTGCATCGCGTACCTTCCTGTCTGGTTGTTTCTCTTCAGACAATGCCAGCGCGTTGCCTTAGCTGTGACTTCTAACGCCCAGGACCTCCTACGTTCAGACCATAAGTCAGCGAGAAGCGAACTCCAAATACGCAGCAATGTCTTTGGCCTCCTGATCAGTGATCTCCCTCCGCCCCATTGCGATCATGTTCTGCCGCATTCGCTCCACCACGAGTTGCCACTCTGAGGCCGTATGTTGCTTTGGGTCAGGGAGGCCATGGCATTGCGCGCAGGTCTGGAGAAACAGAGCGGCGCCTGGTGAATCCGGTGCGGGAATCGTACCCGGAGCCAACGCGTGCATGGCGTGGGTCTTCAGATATTGCAGTAACGCTTCCTCATCCTGCGGTGTCGGGGCTTTCACCCGCATCATCATGCCGCGCATGCCGGCCATCATCCGCTCCCGAGCGAGCATGCGGCCGGCCACGCGAGGCCAGTCTTCCGCTGTATGCATGCGCGGACTGGGAAGACTGTGACATTGCGTGCAGTAGGTGTTCAGGGCTTTCGCACCTTGGCTTTCCGGGTCCGGAAGATCTTGGGCCTTGATGCCCGGCGGCAACAGCCCGCCCATCATCTGTTGCATCATCTCCTTCATGTGCCCCTGGTTCATCATGCCCTGATCTTTCTTGTCGTCCATGCCCATCATCCCCATCATGGGCATCATGCAGGAGACAAACGAACCCAGCACAAACAAACCCGCACCACCGAGGACCAAAAGAATCACTCTCAAGAATCGCCTGGGTTGCTGCTTCATGATGCGTCCTGCAAAGGCCCCAGGAAGAGCCGGATCCATCGCTCGTTATCGGGGCGCCTTGATCGAGGTGCTTTCCTGCTCCTCCAGTGCCAAGCCGGCATTCGTCAGTAGCGGCCGCTCACTAGGCGGAACAGAGCGGCTCCGCCACAACGCGTAAACCGCGGGGATGACGAGTAGTGTCAGGATCGTGGAGGAGATCATCCCGCCGATCATCGGAGCCGCAATCCGTTTCATGACATCGGCGCCGGTCCCATGGCTCCACATGATCGGCAGGAGGCCGATGAGGATGGCGGAGGCGGTCATCATCTTCGGTCTCACTCGCTGGACCGCTCCCTCGATGATGGCCTCTCGAAGGTCGCTCATCGAGCGAAGATGGCCCTCCCGCTGCCAACGCTCGTAGGCCTCGTCCAGAAAGATGATCATCACCACGCCGGTCTCCGCCGCGACCCCGGCCAAGGCGATCAACCCGACCCAGACCGCTACGCTGAGGTGGTATTGCAGATAGCTCAGATACCAGATTGCTCCGATCAGGGAGAACGGCACTGACAGGAGCACGATCAGGCTTCGCGCCACCGATCGAAAATTTAGGTAGAGCAATACGAAAATCAGAAAGATCGTCAGCGGCACCACGACTTTCAGCCGAGCCTTGGCCCGTTCGAGATACTGGAACTGCCCGCCCCAGGCGAGCGAATATCCCGCCGGCAATGCCACCCGTTCGCGGATGAGTCGCTGCGCTTCCTCCACATAGCCACCCAAATCTCGGCCTGTCACATCGACGAACACAATGCCGGCCAGGGAGCCGTTTTCATCCCGAACCGCGGGAGGGCCGGTGATCATCGTGATCCGAGCCAGTTGGCCCAAAGGAATCTGAGCGCCATTGCGGGCTTGCACGAGCACGCGCCGCAGGGATTCAGGATTTTCCCGTAGTTCCCGCAGATAGCGCACGTTCACGGGATACCGTTCGCGGCCTTCGACCGTCTGCGTGATGTTCTTGCCTCCAATCGCCGTTTCGATGACATCTTCGACATCCTCTACTGTCAACCCATAGCGGGCTGCCTCCTCGCGATTGACGTGAAAGTCCAAGTAGTAGCCGCCGGTGACGCGCTCCGCATAGGCGCTGCGAGTCCCGAGAACGCCCTGCAGCAGCCCTTCGATTTCCAGGCCGATTCGCTCGATTTCACCGAGGTCCTGCCCAAGGACTTTGATGCCGAGATTGCTCCGGATCCCGGTAGCGAGCATCTCCGTCCGGGTCTGGATGGGCATCCACCAGATGTTGGGCATCCCAGGGAATTTGACGATCTTGTCCATCTCCGCAATCAGCGAGTCCCACGTCATGCCTGGCCGCCACTGCTCCTCCGGCTTGAGGGTCACCACGGTCTCGGCCATGCTCAAATGCGCCGGATCGGTCGGCGTCCTCGAGCGGCCGATTTTACCGAAGACATGCTCTACCTCCGGAAATTCCTTGAGCAACTGGTCTTGTCGCTGCAGCAACATGCCCGCCTGAGTCACCGAAATCCCTGGCAAGGCGGTCGGCATATAGAGAATGGTCCCTTCGTTGAGCGGTGGCATGAATTCGGATCCAAGCTTCCCATACAACGGTACGGAAGCCGCCACGGCCAGGATCGCGAGAACAACGACCAACCAGCGCGCACGCAAGGCGCCGGCCACCAGCGGCCGGTAGAGCCAAATCAGTATGCGGTTGATCGGATTCCTCTCCTCCGGTGCGATCCTTCCGCGGATCAGCCACACCATGAAGAGCGGTGCAAGGGTGATCGACACCAGCGCCGCGAACAACATCGCCGCGCTTTTCGTGAAGGCAAGCGGCCGGAAGAGGCGTCCCTCCTGAGCTTCCAGTGTGAAGACCGGCAGGAAGGAGATCGTGATGATGAGCAACGAAAAGAAGAGCGGCTTCCCGACCTCTTGGGCGGCGCGGATAATCACGCCGGTCCGAGAGCCGGATTGTCCGGCTCGGTCCCACTGTTCCAAACGCTTGTGGGCGTTCTCGATCATCACGATGACCGCATCCACCATGGCCCCGATAGCGATGGCGATGCCGGCCAGCGACATGATGTTCGAGCTGATCCCCAAATAGTACATGGCGAGAAACGAGAGCAGGATCGCGACCGGCAACGGCAGGATGGCGACGAGCGCAGAGCGAAGATGAAACAGAAACACCAGGCTGATGGCGCTCACCACGAGGCTGATCTCGATCAGCTTTTCCTTCAGGGTGGCAATGGCCCGGAGAATCAGTTCGGAGCGGTCGTACACCGGGATGATCTGAATCCCCTTCGGGACGGACGGGGCGATCTCCTTGAGCTTGGCCTTCACACGGTCGATCACCGCGAGCGCGTTCTCACCGTAGCGCATGACCACGATGCCACCCACCGTCTCCCCTTGGCCATCCAGCTCGGCGATGCCGCGACGCATATCGGGACCGACGGTCACATAGGCCACGTCTTGCACCATGATCGGGGTGCCCTGCCGGTCGGTCCCCAGCGGAACATGGCGGATGTCGTCCAGGGACCGGATATAGCCCCTCCCCCGCACCATATATTCCCGCTCGCTCGCTTCGATCACGCGCCCGCCGACGTCGTTGTTGCTGCGCCGGATGGCCTCGATGATTGTCTTGAGCGGGATGTGATAGCCCAAGAGCTTATTGGGATCGACCTGCACCTGATACTGCTTCACGAATCCGCCGATCGACGCCACCTCGGCCACTCCAGGCACGCTCTGGAGCCAGTAGCGCAGGTACCAATCCTGAAAACTTCGCAGCTCGGCGAGATCATGCTGGCCGGACTTATCCACCAGCGCGTATTGAAAGACCCAGCCGACCCCGGTCGCATCGGGACCCAAGGTAGGCGAGACGCCTTCGGGCAACTTTCCGGTCACACCCTGCATATATTCGACCACCCTGCTGCGGGCCCAGTACATGTCCGTTCCATCCTGGAAAATGACGTAGACAAATGACAGTCCCAGGAAGGACTGCCCGCGGACGGACTTGATCCTTGGCGCGCCCAGCATGGATGTGACAATGGGATAGGTGATCTGATCTTCGACCAGATCGGGGCTGCGGCCAGGCCATTCGGTAAACACAATCACCTGTACATCCGAGAGATCGGGGATGGCATCCAGCGGAGTGTGAGAGACCGCCCAAAGCCCCCACGCCATCAGAAAGAGCGTTGCCAGGAAAACCAAGAACGTATTCCGGGCGCTCCACTCAATGACACGGTTGATCATCCCGTCTTCCTTTGACCATCCTCAACAGCTATCTAATTTTCCCAATCCTTATGGTCGTCACCGAGAACACGAAATAGCCATGAAGCTCGACGCTCCTCTTGAGCGATCAGGATCGACTCATCTCTCGATGCGATGCGGCCAGGTTCTCCGCTTGTGTCGCTGCGTTCGTATACATAACTGCGAGATTGTTGCACTCCTGAACAAAATCAAACTTGGGCGGGTGGGTCATCAGCTTGCGTCCTCGTTCCCGATCCTTTCGGTATTCCTCGATCATGACTTCCATGTCCTTTGCTTTTTGCCGGAGGTTCGCTGCCTCCTTCTCATACCAGACAGCCAGAGCCGCATGATCATTCTTCGCCACCAACTCTTGAGGAGGAGGAGCGACGATCGTGCACCCCACCACGCCAACCATGATCAGCAAAACCAGTAACGTTTTCATCAGTCACCTTCCCCTGTTCATCAAGAACAGCGTAAGAGGTTGCGCCCATACTTGATCCCATGTGAGGTCATTGCTACACTTCTCCCGGTTCCCATCCTCCAGACCCTGGCGCCAATCTGGTCTCTCGCAGTGATTATTCTTCGCCCTGCTGCCAGCTCATGATCTGCGCTTGTTCTTCATGTCGGGCGGGCGGCTCCTGCAGTTCCTTCTTGTCTACATCCCCGACATGCCGGACATCCCACCGCCGCCGGCCGTCACCGAAAATGTTTCTTTAATCTCAGGTTGGCCAACGCGTTGAACAGTCACAGTAAGGTCCCATTGGCCAGCCATGCCGAGGTTCGCTTGGGTCTCGTACACGCCATCTTTCCCGAGCGCCATGGGAATGGTGGCCGGTATCATGCCCGGCATCGGCATGGTGTAGGTGAGCAGCACCTTCGCAGTGGATACCAGTTTTCCGCCCTCGTCTGTCAGTTTCAGCCGGATCTGGTTCTCTCCGCTCCGCGGCGGCGCGGGCTCTGTCGAGAGCACCAGCGTGAGCCCGCCGGTCTTCTTTTCCAGTTTGGCCCCGGCAGCGGGCTTGGCCTCTTGCGCCGTTGGTGTCCCCATCTCCATGCCACCCATCTCCATCTTGCCCATCTGGGCCTGCTCCATCCTGATGCCGCCCATGCCCAAGGCGCCCATCATGTTCGTGGCGGCCATCAGCTTGCTTTCCGAGTCAATGAGGAAATTACCCGAGGTCACCACGCGGTCTCCCTCTGCGACCCCTTCGCGGACTTCATAATAGGACCCGATCTTCGGGCCGAGCTTGACTGTGCGCGGCTCAAACAGTCCTTCTCCCCGGACAACAAAGACGAGGGTCCGCGTGCCGGAATCAAGCACGGCCTGCTCCGGGATCGCTACTTTGCTGCCCCGATTCACGTTGATGAGGACATCCCCATACATGTCCGGCTTGATCCGGATGTCCGGGTTCGGCAGGTCCAGACGCACCTTGACGGTCCTCGCCTCCTTGTTCAGGTAGGGATAGATGTACGAGACCCGGCCGTGAAACTGTTCCCCAGGATAGGAGGCGAACGCCACGGTGGCTGGCTGTCCCATCTGCACAAACGGCACCTCATACTCGTAAATTTCGGCATTGATCCAGACCGTGGAGAGGTCTGCGATGGTGTACAAGGCCATCTCCGGCTGCACAAACATGCCCTTGAACACTTTCTTGTCGATCACGTAGCCTCGGATCGGTGAATGGATGGTCACATAGGTTTGCGCCTTGCCCCGTCTGGCCAGTTCGCTGATCTGGTCGTCGGTGAGGGTCCACAGCCGCAGGCGATCGTGCGCAGCCTCCACCATCTGGTCCGCCTGCTGTCGCACTTCGGGAATCGGGCTGTCTTTCACCTTGTCTCGTGCTCTCAGCGCGAGCAGGTACTCGTCCTGAGTGGCCACCAAATCGGGGCTGTACAACGTGAACAACGGTTGGCCTTTCCGGACCACCTGCCCTGTGTAATCGACAAACAGCTCCTCGACCCACCCCGAGATCCGCAGATTGACGTAGGCGATGCGTTGCTC
>DATLZR010000089.1 GCA_035573895.1 Blastocatellia bacterium
GCAAGCGAATTCTACGAGGACGGCGTCTACGTCTTCCGAAAGTCAGATCACTCCCGACGGACCTCCGAACAAATGATCGCTTATTATGAGGGGCTCGTTCGCCGGTACCCGATCATCTCCCTCGAAGACGGGCTGGCCGAATCCGATTGGGACGGGTGGCGTCAGCTCACCGAGGCCCTCGGCGAACGCATTCAACTGGTCGGAGACGACCTCTTCGTCACCAACGTTCGGTTTCTCCAAAAAGGGATCGAGCAGAAGGTGGCCAATTCCATCCTCATCAAGGTGAACCAAATCGGCACCCTCACCGAGACGTTGCGCACGATGGAACTGGCGCGACAGCATCGCTACAGTTGCATCATCTCTCACCGATCGGGAGAAACGGAGGACACCTTCATTGCCGATCTCGCCGTCGCCACCGGCGCCGGTCAGATCAAAACCGGTTCGCTCAGTCGGACCGATCGGATCGCCAAATATAATCAACTGCTGCGCATCGAAGAAGACCTGGGCCGGGCCGCCCGCTATCCGGGTGCGGCGGCCTTCCCACCTCTTGTTCGGGGCTGAGCGAATGCGCGTTCTTGACATCGGCTGCGGTGCGCACAAGGTCCCTGGAGCCATCGGCATGGATGCCAACCCCCGCACGGCGGCCGATGTGCTGCATGATCTGGACGAAATTCCCTATCCCTTCCTCGCCGACTCCTTCGACGAAGTCATCGGACGACACGTCCTCGAACACGTGGACAATGTCATCGGCGTGATGACCGAGCTGCATCGCATCACGCGCGCCGGCGGCGTGATCAAAATTCTGGCCCCTCACTACACCAATCCCGACTGGGCGACTGATCCAACCCATCGCACTCACCTCAACAGCTTTTCCTTTCGCTGCTTCACCGACGAGGAGCCGCCCTTTCCCTTTTACACGACGGCCCGCTTCATCTTACGGCGGCGTCACGTCACCGTCCTCAACCTCTGGAAATACCTGGGCTGGGAGTGGATCATCAACCTCGACGAGCGATGGCCGCGCTTGCGCTTCACGCGCCGCTTCTGGGAACACTACCTGAGCTTCATCATCCGGGGAAAGGAAATCTACGTCGAGCTTGAGGTCGTCAAGTGACTCAGCGGGTGCGAAAGATTCCTCCGCCCGTGGTGCCGACGAGCACGGCGCCGCTGGCCGTCGTCAGAAACGAACGCACATCGGTAACCGTCAATCCCTGGTTGGCCTCCGTCCAGCTCATGGTTCCAGTGGGGGAAACATATATTCCGGCAAAGAGCGTGCCGGCAAAGATCTGTCCCGTCGGCGTCGCCGTCAGAATGCGAATGGAAAAATCTCCCAGACCCCGATTGCTCTCGATCCAGCTCGCTCCATCATCGTCGGAGCGAAAGACGCCGCTGCCATTGGTTCCGGCGAAGATCGCGCCGGTGGACGCCACGGCAAATGAGGTGACGTTGCCGTTGGAGAGTCCTCTATTGGACGGTTGCCAGGTGGCTCCCTGATCCGTCGAGCGGAAGACCCCGCTGCTTGTCGTTCCGGCCAGGATCAGTCCACGCGGCGTGAGCGCAAACGCCTGCACGTCGGGAGTCGTTTGACCGGTATCGGCGCGTGTCCAGGTCTCGCCGTTGTCCGTCGAGCGAAAGATTCCGTTGCTGGTTCCCGCCAGCACAACACCCGTACCGGTCACGGTCAGAGCTTTAATCTCCACCTCGGCGAGACCCTTATTCGTCCACGTTGCACCTCCATCGGTCGAACGGAAGACGCCCGCCGTACTTGTCCCCACAAAGAGATGACCCGTTGAGCGGTTGACAGCAATAGCCATGATGCGCGTGTTGGCGAAGGGGACGGAAAGGGCGGCCCAGGTCACCCCATCGTCACGCGAGCGAAAGAGAGCGCCGGCCGCTGTCCCGGGCAACGGACTATTGTCAATCGCGCCCGCGAAGATGGTGCCGTCCGGCGCCTGAACGAGCGCCTGCACATTCGTCTGCGTGAGCCCCGTGATTATCTGCACCCAGCTCTCGCCGCCCGTCGTCGAGCGAAAAACTCCCCCCACGAGCGTTCCGGCAAACAGATCGCCCGAAGCGCCGCCCGACAGCGTGGGAACCGACAGGTAGGTCAGTCCGTTATTGCTTGCCGCCCACGAAGCTCCCTGATCGCGCGAACGAAAGATCCCTCCGCCGTTGGTTCCGGCAAAGAGGTCGCCCTTTGCGCTGACGAATAATGACGCAACAACCAGATTCGTTAACCCCGTGTTCATCGGACTCCAGGAGGCTCCATCACCGTTCAATCGAAAGATCCCTCCCCCGTTCGTTCCGGCAAACACGGTCCCCGTCCGGGTGATCGTCAGCGACAGCACAATCGAACTCGTCAACCCTTGATCAATTCGCTTCCAGCTCGCCCCGTCATCAGTGGATTGGTAGACGGTATCCGCGGTCGCCGCGAAAATGCTCTTATCCGATGTTCGTGTGGCAAATCGCAAGACGACTAAACTCAGCGGCTCCGTCAACCCGTCGCTGCTCGGCATCCAGGTCGCTCCGTTATCCCGGGAACGAAAAACACCGCCGCCAAAGCTTCCCGCCAGAAGCGTCCCCGACGGTGTCACCGCCAGCGCGAAGATGAACAGAGTATCCAATCCGTTGTTGATCGGCGTCCAGCTTTCGCCATCATCGGTTGAACGGAAAACCCCACCGCCAGAAGTAGCCGCCAGCAAAGAGCCGGAGGGCGTTGTCGTCAACGCGAGCACTTCCAAACTGCTCAACCCGTTATTGACCGGCAACCAATTCGCTCCCCGGTCACGGGAGCGAAAGATACCGCCGCCGAACGTCCCGACAAAGAGGTCCCCCCTCGGGGACTCGACAATGGATGTGACATCTCCGCCATAGAGGCCGGTCGTCGCCGGTTGCCAACGGATTTGCGCCTGACCGCGACTCCCATAGGGGACGGCAAAAAGATGACCGAGGATAAGGATGAGAGCAGGTAAGCACCAACGGTGTCCGAAGCCAGACATTCGATCCCTCCTTCGAAAATCCCCGGGAGCGCACGCCTCCGGTGTGCTCGGTGGAGCCGAATACGAGGCCCGGGGGAAGCGGGCGCTCTCGGGTTTTTCACCTTTCGTGGCGTGCCTAAGCCCATGGGCGATTTCTCTAACATCGGCGCATCATCACGCCGGGGCATGTTATAGATTCCTCCAACCGTCGTCAAGACCAGGCCTGATCATAGCTGGTACCCAATCTACGAACATGGGCAATACGCTCGTGGAGTCTCGCAGGCCTCAACACGACGTCGGTTATGGCTTCCTCATGTGCTTGCGGCTATGGTGCTCCGTCTGACGCTGGAGGATACCGGGGAACTTCCAGAGCGATTTGAGACCGGAAATCGTCCCTGATCCGAAGGATGAAAAAGCCGCAGGCTCGAAATCCGGCTACAGTGGCGAAAACCGCAGGCTCGAAAGGCTGCGCGACAAGTCACAGGCTGGAAAGCCTGCGCGACAAGTCAGGGAGTATTACAAAGGAGAAGTTGAGGAGACACGGTTCACTCCCCGCGTCTCCCCCACTTCGAAGAGAAATCCAACGCGCGGTCAGGGCCTCGCGTGAGCCAATTCGCAGATTCGTTAGAGGGCGACGATAAATGCCGTGAGCAAAGCATTCGTCGCATTTCCACCAAAGGCCACGCCGAACAAAAGCGTTGACAGAAGTGCTGCTCCGGCGATGATCAGGTTCTCAAAGATGAAAACCGGCAGCGGCAGGAAAATGGATGCCACCAGAAAAACAATCTGCGGCATCACCGCTACCAGATGGGTCAAGGTCAATGGAATAGCCAACAGCAGACTTAGCGCGCTCAGCTTCTTCATCGTTCTCTCCTCCTTGTCGAATTATCCCTCACCCTCCGACCTGCCTTCCCGGTCGGAGTTGAGTTTGAGTTATTGGACTGCAGTCCTTATCGAGCGAAAATTATCAAACCAAGGAGCCCCGCCCGCCGAATGAGCAGGCCGAGCGAGCAACCGGGGCTCCCTTTCTCCCGGTTATGCGCCGATACCGAAAATGGCAAAGAGCTTGAACGGACAGGTCTTGACAAACCCGCTGTTATTACATGCTCCGCCTCCGCAGCAATCGGGGGTGCCGATGGCCTTAGCTGCGGCGTTTATATCCCCACCGGCTCCGGCAGCCGTGTTACAGTTGGTCGAAGTGGGCGGCGTGGGCGAGCCGCAACTAGCGTCTCCCTCGGCATCCGCCGGTCCCGTGTTCGCGCCCCACCAATTATTCGTCGCATCCAGGTCG
This sequence comes from Blastocatellia bacterium, assembly GCA_035573895.1. Lineage (NCBI taxonomy): Bacteria > Pseudomonadati > Acidobacteriota > Blastocatellia > Blastocatellia bacterium. The sequence continues at coordinate 4,267 of DATLZR010000089.1, forward strand.
TAACCGCACGTGCCAAAGTCGAGTGCGAGCGTGGTCGAGCCGGTGATGTTGTTGTTGTTGATGAGCGGGAACGGGGTAGTGCTGCAGGTGGTCGGGTCAACGGCCAAACCAGTGTCGTTATCGCGAATCACATTGGACTTGACGACCACATTGCTGCTGTCGTCAATCAAAATTCCTGTGGCTGCACCATAGTTCACCACAGTATTGCGCTGAATTGTTACATCCTCAACTCCCGGCGTTGAGGGATTATTTCCCTCTTCAACGACAATTCCGGCTCCGGTACATGTAAGGGCACCGGCCGAATCTCCCCCATCCACACGATTCCTCTCAACAACAACGCTGCCTGTGGTATCCGTAACCTGTATACCCGTACAAGTTCCACCAGCGTCCCCAGTATTTGTAATGCGATTGCCCCGAATGGTCACATTAATGGACGTATCCGTCCCATCAAGCTCAATACCGGCGTTAAACTCGCCTGTGATCCGGTTAGACAGGATGCGGAAAGGACCACCAGGGGCGCCCTGGTCTTGGAGAACGATCCCGCTGATACCAGAAGTTGTAGGGGACTCCCCTTGAATGGTCACTCCCTGGATCGTGACGGGGTTTCCAGCGCCCGTTCCAGTCCCATCATCAAAGAACCCAGCGCAACCATCCGGTACCGTGATAATCCCTCCGATCCAGGTGACGGCTCCCGCGCGATTGCGCAAATCCACGACCCCATTTGTGCACGTGCTCACGGTAACGCGGGCGACAAAGGCCAGCCGGGATTGGCTGACAATTGTGATGGGGCCAGGAACATTACCCCCACCACTGATGTCAATATCTCCTGTTTCCGTGATCGCTCCTGCGATTAAGAGCCTATCCCCGGATTGGATGTTTGGATCAGCCAATGCAGTACTGATGTCGGCGTAGACTTGACGGAGACGGACGTTTAACACACGGCCCTGCCCTCCCGGTCCCTGCGTCAGGGCAAGTTCGGGAACGATGAGCAGGGCTAAAACCGTGAGACCAACCAAGATCTTTCCACGTGTGAGTTTCATAGGTCCCATGCCCTCCCTTCTAAAATTTTTGCCTTCCTCGGTCAGGCGTTCCCGCCCGCCGGTTTTTTCGCCGAGTGAGAAGAAGCCACCCGTGGGTGGTATGTTCATTGCCATGTAACGACCAACAGCTCATGGGCGAGTTCCTGGTAACCGGCGTTATTTCCAATTTCTCAACACCCGTTTAGCCCAGGCCCCTATCCCTTTCCTCCCAAAACCGGCCCTAGAATAAATGAAAATTGGGGAGATGTCAAGAAAAAGGTTTATCCGGGGGACGAGGAAGCAGGTCCATCAGCCCGACCCGGAGGGGGTAAGGCAACTTATAGTCCCGCCCTCCGGGGCCAGATGTGTCCGTAGCCGTTGGCTCCCAAATGCCTCTCCGGCTCCGCCAGGCATGACAGGAGGGCTACAGGCTGCTCTGCCAGAGGCGATGTTCGCTTTAAACGTGCGATGCCTAACGGCGTCTGGAAGTGGTTGTCCACACCGTTCTGAAAGTCTTACCATCCGGTTGAAGATCGGAAGTTACCACCCGGTCCAACTGCGGGAATGGGACGGCGCCGTCGTCTTCTTCAGGTGCGCCAGGTCTCAGCCTCGAAAGCCTGCGCTCCGTGTCGTGAATGGGACGGTGCTGCTTGCCGTCCTCCTCAGGTGGGCCGCCCGCTCGCGCGGGCTCAGGGAAAAATGATGGGGCGTCGCCTGTCCTGGGGTTCGCTCGGGCTCACCCCAGGCTACTTTCGGACGCCCGCTTCGCGGACTCAGGTGCGGAATGCAGGTTCGCCCTCAAAGGGGTTCGCTCGCATTCGCCCCAGGCTATATCCGAGGCGGGTTCGGATGCGGGACGAGATAACGACCCTCGCCTTTCCAAACGGCATATCACTGGGCGACGGGTTTTTTGAATTTCGCGTCGTCAATCTCGACGTTGAGCTTGACCTCGGTGATACGAATCGTCAGGGTGAACACGGGCGTTGATTGACGAATCGTCATGGGCATCTTGAACCCGCCCACATCCTTATAGTCCTCGTAGGAGGTTTCGGTCGGTATTTTCCCTTGAGGCGTCTCCCGCTCGACATCAGTGCGCAGAAGCAATCCCGTCTCGGTGTCGAAGTACCACGTCTCGGTGGCTCCTTCCACGGGAGTGGCTTCGATGACATAGGCCGTGCGATCGCCGACTTTTTCCTTGCCCCGGACTTTCAGCGTGGGATAGAGTTCTTTTCGGCGAATTTCCCGGTAAAAATCGGCGTCGAGTTTGACGGCTGCCAGTTCGGTGCCGGTCAGCTCCCGAAGACCGGACGTGGGGTCCTGAGACCAGGCGACGGTTCCATCGAATCCCTGCTGGAACGTGCCGAATCCGGGGAGAGTAAACGTAAGGATAGTTTTGTTCGGTGCTTTGGCATAGCTTTCAAAGTCCCCGGCGGCTCCCATGGCCGGAATCTCGAAGGTTCCTCTGACCAGGCGGCTGGTGACTTTCTCCATCGCCGCTTTGCCTCCCAATGCGTCAACGTAGGCGGTGAGGATGTGATCCGCCGTCGGGAGCGATTCCACTGCGGGAGCCGCCTCCGCCGGTTTTGGTGGCGTTTGCTGGGGATTTTGTGCTCCCGCGCCGAGGGCGCCCACGATGAGGATCACACTGATCGAAAGAATCTGTCGCATAGGTCCTCCTTTGGAGAATCACCACAGATGACCACGGATGGACACAGATTTATGGGACACGGATCGGGTGAGACGATCCGTGTTCATCCGTCGTGATGATTTTCGGTGCTTCTGAAGATACTCGATGGCGGCTTCCAGAGCCGGGTCGCCTCCGTCGAGCAGGGCGCGTCGGGTAAGTCGAATCTCGATGTCGGGGACGACACCCCGCCCTTCGAGCATCGTTCCCCGGGGAGTGATGAAGTCGGCGATAGCGTATTGAAAGAGCGCTCCCGTCGGCAGCCGGTGAAAGATCGAGGGCAAGGCGGCGCCCAGACTGCGTTCGCCGATGACGATGGCGCGTCCGATCTCCTGCAATCCCGCCGCGAAGATTTCGGTGGTGGATCCGCTGCCGCCATCAATGAGGATCACCACCGGACCGGTATAAGGATTCGGTTGGGGAAAGACGACAAAATTCTGATAGCCGGTGCGCATGTTCATCCGTCCGAGCGACAGTTGGCGCGTCTCCAGCAATCCCGCGATCCCCGGAGCCATGCCTCCGATTCCTCCGGGATTTCCCCGGAGATCGAAGATGAGTCCCGGAGCGTCGCTCATCGCACGAATGGCCGCGCGAATCTTCTCCATCAGGGGAACGACAAAGACATTGAACCGAATATAGCCGATGCCTCCGGCCAGGCGCCGGGCCTCAAACTCCGTGTACTGAGAGGGGAAATTTCCAAGCGGCGGCGACATTTCTCCTTTGAGCGGCTGGCGCACGAGCACAACTTCCCGCTGGCGATCCTGTTCGTCTAAATAGACGAGGCGAACGGAAGTCCCCGCGCGTCCGAGCAGTCGGTCGCGCAGCGCACGAACGAGACGGAGGGTGCGTCGGGCATCGGGTTCCCGGCTGGACGCAAATCGTTCTTTGATTCGCTCGACGGGCGTGTCTTCGATTTGAAGGAGAATGAACCCCGGTCGAAGTCCGGCGCGGGCTGCTGCCGAGTCCGGTTCCACGCGAGTAATGACGGCCTGTCCATCGAGAATCCGAAGATCAAGCCCCACGCCGGCGCCAGCGTGCTCGCTGGATTCCTCCTCGATGAATGTCCCCGGAGGATAGATATTGAAATGCGACTGCCGCAGCTCGCCGAGCATCTGCTGAAGCAGATCGTAGAACTCCTGATCGGTGGTGATCGCGTCCAGTCGCGGGCGATATTTCTGTCGCACCTGATCCCAATCCACGCCGCCAAAGGTAGGATCAAAATGTTTCTCTTTAACCGTCGTCCAGACGATGTCGAACGCTTCCCGCCGCAGTTCCGCCGGCGTCCTGGCCGGAGCGACGCTGGCGACCGATTGCGCTTGTGCCCACGCCGGAGTCAGCGTCCGCCCTGGAATAATTGGCAGGGGGAATGCTCCGAGCAGTATCAGGCAAAGAATCTTCCGCATCCGTCGTCCTCCCGATGGTCCTCCGTCGCCCGCTCGAGTCAGGTGAGGCATCCACCCGACCCACTACGATCAAGGAACAAGCGTCAAGCGCGGCGAGATCGTCAGGTTGGTCACGAGCAGGTCTTCCTTATGCTTGATCATGTCTTCGCGGCTGTACCAGGCGAGTTCAAAATTCGGCCCCATGGTGATGGCATCCTTGGGACAGGCTTCTTCGCAGTAGCCGCAGAAAATGCATTTGCCGTAGTCAATGTCATAGACCCTGGCATAGCGGATATCCACGCCGATGCGTTCGGGATAGGGGCGGAGGTCCTCGGCGGCTTCAATGTAGATGGCGTCGGCCGGACAGGCAATGGCGCAGAGGAAACAGGCCACGCATTTCTCCCGACCGTTTTCATCAACGTGGAGAATGTGCTGACCGCGAAATCGGCGTTCGAGGACGACCGGCTCATCGGGGTACTGCGTCGTCACCCGATCGGGCAGATGCTTAAACGTCGTCGCCAGTCCCTGCGCAATGGCCTTGACGATTTCCAGCACCGACATAGTTTCGCCTCCTCTTGTGGCGCTACATCTGCGCTACGCGTAGCGCGGGCTTTCCAGCCTGCGGCTTTCCTCATCTCCGCAGACTAGAAAGTCTGCGCTACGTCTCGCAGACTAGAAACTCTGCGCTACGTCTCGCAGACTTGAAAGTCTGCGCTACGTCCGCGCTACGTGTAGCGCAGGCTTTCGAGCCTGCGGTTTTTCGCATTGTAGCGCGGGCTTTCCAGCCTGCGGCTTTCCTCATCTCCGCAGACTAGAAAGTCTGCGCTACGTCTCGCAGACTGGAAAGTCTGCGCGACAATGAAGGCCCATTGTAGCAGAGAACCGCTGTCTCGCCTAGCCGAAACGATGGAGATACCGGTCCGCATGTCGTTGTGAACAGTGCGCGTTGCCTTCACCGCTGATGGTGGATATGACAGATGGCGACGGCCAGAGCATCGGCAGCGTCATGGGGTTGTGGCACCGTCGGCAAGCGCAGAAGGATTTTCACCATCTGCTGCACCTGATGTTTTTCCGCTCGACCATAGCCGGTAATGGCGCTTTTGACTTCGAGGGGAGAATACTCGTAGATCGGCAGACCGGCCCGCGCGGCGACCAGGAGCGCTACTCCGCGAACCTGACCGAGCTTGAGCGCCGTTTTGACATTGACGGCGTAGAAAGCTTCTTCGAGCGCGACGGCATCGGGTTTCACACGCTCGATGAGGCTTTGCAGGTGTTGCTCGATGTAGAGGAGTTTCTCGGCAAAACTCGCTTTTGGTCGGGGTCGGATCGTTCCGTACTCGGCCAGCCGATGAATTCGGCCATCGGTATCAATCACTCCGTAGCCGGTCGTTTCGCTCCCCGGATCAATGCCCAAAACTCTCATACGTACTTTTCTCGGACCTGCCGCACGACATTTGCGCTACCAGCTCCGCCGTCTCCTTCGCCCGACGAGGCTTCAGACCAGACAAGGTTAACCTGCTCTTCGGGAGGGGACAAGCGTCCGGCAACCGCTTCAAACAGCGCGCTCAAAAACGGGATTAAGGATGAGGAAGGGGCGTCGTCGCCAACGGATGGGTGATCCGGGGAACCTCTTCATCCGTGAGGAGTGGGACTAATGCAGCGGATCATAGGGGTTCCTCCGGCGTGATGATTTTTTCGCTTTTACCCCGGCTGGTGGAGACTTCCTTTTTTCACGAAGCCGATAGGGAAACGATTACTTTTTCGGGCACCTTGACGGGTTTGTTCGTGCACTGGTAGCTTGTGATGTTCCATCACAGCGATGAATTCACTGCACGAGGAAGAAGTTCTCGGCAAAGCCTATGACGCGCGGCTGATGCGCCGGCTGCTCGGCTACGTGCGGCCGCATCGCCGGAAGCTCCTGGCGGCCATCGGCGTGATTTCGCTGGCCTCGATCCTTGAACTGGCCGGGCCGGCCCTCACCGTTGCGGCCGTGGACTTGTTCATCAACCCGAAACCGGAGGAACAGCTCAGCTCGGTGTCAGCCGTGGCCGATCGGCTTCTGGACGAACTGGGGCTGAAGCTGTCGCCGATCATGGGACTGAACCTCATCGGAGGTCTCTTTCTTCTGGCTCTCGTTGCCAATTTCGCCCTCGATTACAGCCAAACGGTACTCGTGCAATCGCTCGGTCAGGAGATCATGTACGACCTCCGCCGGCAGATTTTCGATCATCTACAGGAGAGCGATATCGCATTCTATGATCGAAATCCGGTCGGGCGGTTGATGACGCGGCTGACGACTGATGTGGACGCGCTCAACGAACTGTTCACCGCCGGCGTCGTGGCATTCTTTCAGGATGTTTTCACGCTCGTCGGCATCATGGCCCTGATGTTCTATCTCGACTGGAAGCTGGCGCTCGTCGCCTTCGCTGTCCTGCCGCTTCTTGTCGCCCTCACGCTCTGGTTTAAGATCAATGCCCGCGAGTCCTACCGGAAAGTGCGCGTGCGAATTGCCCGAATCAACGCCTTTCTTCAGGAACACATCAGCGGCATGGCGACGGTGCAGCTCTTCAACCGACAGGAGCGAGCCAGGCGAGATTTTGATGCCATCAACGATGATCACCGGCGGGCGAATATCGAATCCATCTTCTACTATGCCGTTTTCTATCCGGCGGTGGAACTGATCAGTGCCATCGGCATTGCGGCGATTATCTGGTATGGTGGGGGCCAGGTCATCCGGGGAACGCTCACCATCGGCGCTCTCATCGGGTTCATCCAGCTCTCTCAACGATTCTTCTACCCCATTTCCGATTTGAGCGAGAAATACAACATCCTGCAAGCGGCGATGGCTTCCTCCGAACGCATCTTCAAACTGCTGGATACGCCCCGTCGCATCATTGGACCGGTCATCGGACATGCTCCGGCGGTCGTGCAGGGGCATATTGAATTTCGCCATGTGTGGTTCGCCTATACGGATGAGGACTGGGTCTTGCGCGATGTCTCATTCGAGATTCGTCCCGGCGAGCGCGTGGCGATTGTCGGGCATACCGGAGCCGGCAAGACGACGATCACGAATCTGCTGCTACGATTCTACGACATTCAACGGGGTGAGATTCTCCTCGACGGCGTGGACATTCGCCGCTGGGATCTCGCGGCGTTGCGACGTGCGTTCGCCATCGTTTTGCAGGATGTCTTTCTCTTCTCCGGCGACATTGAAACGAACATTCGCCTTGGTGCCGAGCACATCACATCGGAGGACGTCGTCCGGGCGGCCCGCGAGGTTCACGCCCACGAGTTCATCGAGAACCTCCCCGGCGGCTACCGGGCGGAAGTGAAAGAACGGGGAGCGACGCTCTCAACCGGGCAAAAACAACTGATCGCGTTTGCCCGGGCGCTGGTCTTCAACCCCCGCATTTTGATCCTCGATGAAGCGACGGCCAACATTGACACCCAGACGGAACTTCTCATTCAGCAGGCGCTCGAACGTCTGCTGCAAGGGCGAACGAGCCTCATCATCGCTCATCGGCTCTCGACCATTCAGCACGCCGACCGCATCATTGTGCTTCATAAAGGCAAGGTACGTGAAGTCGGCACCCACAGCGAATTGCTCGGTCAACGAGGACTCTACTATCGGCTCTACCAGTTACAATACAAAGACCAGGAACTCCTGATGGCCGGTGACTGAGAGGCAGTAGCGGCATCGCCCGTCCCGGACCGCGAGAAAATTACTGCGATCTCCCCGGCTGATATGGTGCTCCCGATGCAACATGATCCGCAGCCGGGAGCCACCTACGCGAAGAGAGGTATAGCGATTTTCGATTTCCTGTGTCCTGGGAGCGCTCGCCTCGTGCGGGCAGAGGCACGCGAGAAAGCATGTGCTCCCAGGGTAAACTCAGTTGCCCATTGCCCCAATGCCCATCTTCACCCCGATATACGTGTCGCTCGATTTTGAAAAGCGCTGCACGTGATCCCCCAAGAAGATCCGTCCTCGGCGGCTGACGGCCGCGAGACGCTTTCCATGCGCAAAGGGGGATTTATCGGTCGGGCTGAAGCGCAGGTTATGGCATCGCGTAGTAACCGGATCGCGCGCGGGCCGTCAGCTTCCCTCGCTGCTTATCCGGCAGAACTTCGACGCGAACGGCTCGCCAGCTTCCATCGCGCTGGGGATTTGTCGGGTAGTAGCCGATGACATACTGGGTGCGAAGCTCGCGAGCAATAGTTTGGGCGATGGGTTCCAGCTCATCGAGGCTTTCCGGGAAGAAGGCCCGGCCTCCGGAGATGCGCGAGACATCCTCCAGCAGTTTGCGCGCTTTTTTCTCCTGGCCGCTCAATCGGCGGCTCTCGGTCTGGTGAAAGATCGAGTACTCACCCAATCCTTCCGGAAATCCAATGGCGAAGACCTGAACCTCGGACCGGCGCAGGGCTTCGATGACCTGATCGCGTTTATAGTAGCTATCGCGTTCCTCGCCATCGCTGACGACAACGATGGCTTTTCGGCGGTGTTTGCCTTTGCTGTGAGCGTGCTCGACCGAGAGATAGACGGCATCGAGTAAAGCCGTCTGGCCGCTGGCCACCAGGCTGTCAAGCGCATCCTCGATCAGCCGCGCATCGTCGGTGAAATCCTCCAGCAGTTCCGCGTCCCCCTTAAACTCGACCAGGAAGAATTCGTCCTGAGGATGACTCTGGCGAATGAGGCTCTTGGCCGCGGCGATGACTTTGGGGAGCTTCTTCTTCATGCTGCCGCTTGTGTCCAGCACCAGTCCGATGCTGGCCGGATATTCCTCGCGGGCGAAGAAGGCGATCTCCTGTTTGACGTTATTCTCAAAGACGACGAACCGGTCCCTGTCCAGATCGGCGACGGGTTGATTTTTCTCATCGGTGACCGTGACATCCACAATGACCAGCTCGCTGGAGAGCTTGACAACATCCCCGGATTCCTCACCGGGCGGCGTCGGTTTTTTCTTCTCGGCCTGTTTGTTCGTTTGCGAGTGGACCGCGGCCGACGCGAGCGGACGATAAGAGCCGAAATGTGAGATCGGAGCCGCGAAGGGACCGACGAGCAGCGCTCCGCCAAGACTCAGGGCGAGGCTCCAGCGGCAGTACCATCTCAGGTTGTGAAAACGGATTCGATGCATCAGCGATGACCTCGCGCCCCCGTCGGTCTCATACCTCAGTTCTGGACCGCATAATACCCATCCCGCGCTCGCACGGTGAGGCGAGGCAGTCCCCGCGGAGGATTGACCCTCACCCGGAGTTTTCGCCACTCGCCCTCGCGCGGCGGATTCGTGGGATAAAACCCGAGACTGTATTGATGACGCAACTCCAGAGCGATGCGGGCAATCACATCATCAAGCTCGACCGGCGTATCGGGAAAGAAGGCCCGCCCGCCGGTGAGCGACGTGATCTCTTCCAGAATCGAATGGCCGAGCGCTTCCGCGCTCTGGCCGCGCTCGTAGAGCCCAAAAATGCCAATGGCATAAATCTGGACATCGGATTCCTTCACCCGCTCTCGCAGTTGACCGTAGGTATAACGGGATGAGTTATCCTGCCCATCGCTGATGATGAGAAGGGCTTTGCGAGGATGCTTCCCCTGACGGATTTTCTCCAGAGCGAGATAGGTCGCATCATAGAGCGCCGTCCGCCCGCTGGGATCAATCAACGTGAGCTTGGACATGATCTGTTCGGCGCTGGAGGTGAAATCCTGAACCAGTTGCGCCTGATGATTGAAGCCAATGACGCAAAACTCGTCATCGGGATGGCTCGTGTCAATGAACCGACGCAGCGCTATCCGGGCACGATTGACTTTCTCTCTCATGCTCCCTGAGACATCGAAGACAATGCCGATGCTGATCGGAGCATCTTCCTCGGCGAAGAAGACGATTTCCTGTTTGACCTTGTCATCGTAGACCTCAAAGTGCTCTCGCCGGAGGCCGGTGACATAACGTTCGTAAGGGTCCATGACCGTGACCGGAACGACCACCAGGTTCGTTCCCAGGCGAACGACGGGAGCTTGATCGGGGGGAGGGTTCTGCGAGGACGGCGGGGACTGGTGGGCATCGCTCAGACGGCTTCCCAGCAGGATCATGACTGCGGCCGCTGCCAGTTTCCTCATCGGCCCTCCTCTCCCCCTTCCGCCATTCCGTGCGTCGGGGGCTGAACGATTTCTGCTGTCCAGCCTCATTTTATCAACATTATCCCACCAACGCCAATTCGTTCCGTGACCACTCCAGCAAGAAAGGTAGCGCGGACTTTCCAGTCTGCGAACCGCAGGCTGGAAAGCCTGCGCCACAAGGAAACGCGGGCTCGAAAGCCCGCGCCACATGGACACGTCACGACGAATGTGAAACGGCCCTACTCGATGGTGAGCGATTTGACCTTGATGGTGTCGCCTTCACGATCTCCGGTAACCGTCACGCGAATGCCCTCTTTCTTTTTCGTTGCCTTGAGGGCGTCGAGCGCCTGCTTGTTTCCCGCCTCGTCGAACTTCAGATAGGTTCCGTCGGACGTGAGAATACCGTAGCCGCTCGTGGAGCATTGAATGAGGCATTGGGTCGGGTGCTTGTCCGGATTGGCTTTGACTTTGGACTGGCACATCGTGTCAATGAGCGGGGCATTCTTCCATGTCTCGGCCCACGCGAGGACCGGGAGCATCAATGTCAGAATACCGGGAAGAAGCAGCGATATCAGTTTTTTCATAATCATCATCCTCCTTGCATCAGTCTTATTCGGCCTTCCTCCTGTTGTATGTGTAATTGTGCGGGGGAGACCTTCTTTTTGCAAGAGGGATAAACCGCCCGTGCGGGCCGCCCTGCCAGAGCAGGGCCACGTTCAACACAACAGCGCCCCCCGCCCCCTCAACTCCTCAAAGACTACTGGAAGCCAGACCTCTCCCCACCGTCACGGCGAAAAGGTGACCTCTTGTTAACCGACAGATAGTGCCGGCTTGCAGAAGCAGGCGGCAAAGGAGGAGGCCTGGGAACGCGGGCATCATGCCTGCTGTGTTTGCCCGACAAGAGGACACCCGCTCTTGTGCACGGGGCGCTTCCGGGATCCTCATCAGTGGGGGGACGATTCCCTCAAGCGCGGCTCTCTCGGGCCACCCGCATGACCGAAGCGGGAGCCGGGGTGAGCCGCGTGGGGTTGTCAGCAAGCGGCACATTGACAGGCCACTCATCAAGTCCCTATTATTAAGCCGCTCGTGCTGAGAGGCGCTGGATGTTCAGTAAAGTCATCGGCTTGTATGGGGGGAGAGCACGAGACGCGCTGGCGGCGTGGTTGGCTTCGTATAATCCCAATCCCAATGCGCTGACCTTGCTGGGATTTTTCATCACCGTCCTTGTCGGTGTCCTGTTTGCTCTGGGACAGTTCCTTCAGGCCGGATTGCTTTTGATTCTCACGGGGGCGCTGGACATCCTCGATGGGACGGTTGCGCGGGTGACCCGGCGGGTGACGGCTTTCGGAGCCTTCTTCGATTCGGCCATGGATCGGTACTCGGACCTCATCCTGTTTATCGGGCTGATGATCTTTTACGCGCGTCCCGGCCCTCGGCACAGCCTGATGACCGTGATCGTTGCGGCGGTGGCGCTGATGGGATCGGTGATGACGAGCTACGCGCGCGCCCGCGCGGAATCGTTGATTCCCCACTGTCGGATTGGATTTCTTGAGCGCCCGGAGCGCATTGTTCTGCTCATCATCGGGTCGTTGACCGAAGCGGCGGGAGCCGAGAACAGCTACTTTCTTCACAAAATGCCCGCCGTTCTCTGGGTCATTGCTGTCCTCTCGCACTGGACGGTTGCCCAGCGAATCTATCACACCTGGTGGTACCTGAAGCAGATGGACGAAGCCTCCCGTCGGGCGGCAGAATCGGTTCACGTCTCTGCGTGGCAGGAGCACCGCGCGTCGGCATCGGCGGCTTCCTCCATGTGGGGTCAGGTGAGGGAGAACAAACAATGAAAAAGAGTGTCCGCGATGTGCCATCTGTTCGTGCCTGTCCGTGTTGTGGACGAGATGTCGCGCGAGATCGTGACATCTGTTCCTGTGGAGCCCGCTGGGTGGGACCTTCGCTGGTCGGGCCGGAGAATCCCGTTCCTCGACTGGGGGCTCCCCTGACGGCTCTGGCCCTGCTGATCCTCGGCGTCATTGTCGAGGGGATGCTCGTTGCTCGTGATGTCTACCTGAGCGAGTACATCTGGACGGAAGCTCTGGCGCGGGCGCTGGTGAATTACTCGAAGGTTTTTGTCCCGGTGGGCGTGGTTGTTCTGTGCATTGCCGCCTGGGGAATGCGGGCAACGCGACGGGACCCACAACGGTATGGAGGACGACGGCTCTCGCGGACCACGGCGGCTCTGACGCTCGGTGTGATTGTTCTTCATGCGGCTGTATTCGCCACGCAGATTCCCCGGCTCCTGGAGAACCGACGGATCAAACGCCTGGCGGCAACGCGGGCGAATCTCTATCATCTGGCTCGCGCCATTGAAGCCTATAAAGAACAGTATGGCACCTACCCGCGCCGCCTGCTGGATCTGCAAGAGATGGATCCGAGCTTCAAACCGGTGGTGGACTACTGGGGCCGCGAATTCGTCTACCAGACGACGACGAGCGCGATTGCGGCCACGTCAGGCCCGCCCCCCTTTCAAAACTACCAATTGATCTCCAAAGGTCCTGATGGCATCCTCGGCACGGCCGATGATATTGTCCTGCAAGATGACGTCCTGGTTTCCCCGGCGGCGACGGCTCAGGAGAGGGCTCCCGACGCCCTGTCACCTCCACCTGGCCCGAGACGACCACCGACGAGATGACTTCCCGATGACCCGACCGACATAATGTTCCGTAAAATCCTCATCGCCAATCGGGGCGAGATCGCCGTCAGAATCATTCGCGCCTGCCGCGAGATGGGGATCAGTCCGGTCGTTGTTTACTCCGAAGCCGACGAGAATTCCCTTCATGTACGACTGGCCGATGAAGCCTACTTTCTGGGTCCCTCGCCTCCGACGGAGAGCTATCTGCGAGCCGACAAGATCATTGCGGCCGCGCGTGCCGCCCGGGCCGATGCCATTCACCCGGGATACGGATTCCTGGCGGAGAATGCCGGTTTTGCCCGAGCGGTCGTCGAAGCGGGGCTCTGTTTCATTGGTCCCTCGTGGCAGGCCATCGAACGTTTGGGCAGTAAGACGGAGGCGCGACGGATCGCGCGCGAGGCCGGCATTCCCATCGTTCCGGGGACGGCCGAACCGATCACCAACGCCGAGCATGCGCACCAGGTGGCCGCCCGCATCGGCTATCCCCTCCTGCTCAAAGCCGTCGCCGGAGGCGGCGGGAAAGGAATGCGCCTGGTCACAAGCGCCGAGGAACTGGAAAGCGCCCTGGCTCTGGCCCAGGCAGAAGCGCAGGCCGCCTTCAAAGATCCGACGGTTTACATCGAGAAAGCCCTGCCTCACCCGCGTCATATCGAGATTCAACTTCTGGCCGATCAGCAGGGCCACATCATCTATCTGGGAGAACGGGAATGTTCCATCCAGCGGCGCCATCAAAAAGTGATCGAAGAATGCCCGTCGAGTCTGGATGATCCGGAACTGCGTCGGCGCATGGGGGAAGCCGCTGTTCGATTGGCCCGCGCCGCCGGCTATACCAATGCGGGAACCGTGGAATTTCTCGTGGATGAAGAGAAAAACTTCTACTTCCTCGAAGTCAACGCGCGACTTCAGGTCGAGCATCCCGTGACCGAGATGGTCACGGGAATTGATCTCGTCCAGCAGCAAATCCGACTGGCTGCCGGCGAATCGCTCACCCTGCGACAGGAGGAGATCAGTCTCCGCGGTTCCGCCATCCAGTGTCGGATGTACGCCGAAGATCCCGACAACAACTTCTTCCCCTCGCCCGGACGCATCGAGAGTCTGCATTTTCCCTCCGGGCCCGGTGTTCGCGTTGACAGCGGAGTCTTTCCCGGCTGGGTGGTGCCGATGGAGTACGATCCCCTTTTGGCCAAACTCATCGTCTGGGGGCGGTCTCGCTCCGAGGCGATTGATCGGATGCGGCGGGCCCTCGACGAGTGCCTCATCGCGGGAATCGGCTCGACGCTGGAGCTGTATCGGGCGATCTTTCGTGACCCCGATTTCCTGGCCGGGCGCATTCACACGGGCTATCTCGATCATTTCCTGGCGACGCGATGGCGCAGTTTTTCCCGGGATGACACGGCTCATCTCCAGCTTCTGCGCGACCTCGCCTGCATCGCCGCGACTTTTCATGTGGCGACGGTCACGCCGTCCACGACTCCTGCTCCGACGGATTCGCCCAGCCTCTGGAAGACCCAGGGCCGCCTGGCGCTTCAGCGGTCAAGGCTATGAAATACGAAGTGGAGATCGAGCAGACGCGCTATCGCGTCACCCTCGAAGGAAGCGGCGGTGACATCAGAGCCCGGGTGGAGGATCGGTGCTACGAGGTGAGGATCCTGAATCCGGAACCCGGCGTCTACACGGTGCTTGTCGGCCCCCGCGTCTTCCCCCTGCGCGTCGCGCCACCGTCGCCCAACGGAACTGTCTCCGTCACCGTGGGTCATCAGCGCTTTGACGTTCGCCTCATTGACCGTCGCCATCGCCCGCGAGCGGTTGATCACGGACGCCAGGGACGGGTCGAAGTCACGGCTCGCATGCCGGGAAAAATCGTGCGCGTTCTCGCTTCTGCCCCCACGGAGATCAAAGCTGGTGAAGGAATTCTCGTCATCGAAGCCATGAAAATGCAAAATGAAGTCCGCGCTCCCACGTCAGGGCAGCTCGTCGAGATCATGGTCCGGGAAGGCCAGACGGTTAACGCCGGCGACATTCTCGCCGTCATCGAATAGAGCCCTCTGAAAGGAGCCTGCAAAAGATGCGAAATGACACGCAAGAACACTCCTCCTCGTCCTCCGAAGGCCGAAGCGAGGATGCTTTCTTGACATTGCCGAAGGTGGCTCCTATACTCCAGGCTCGGTTTTTGCCGATGGAACAACAGCGGAAACGTTTTTGGATGAAGCTGGAGCGGAAGCGATTTTTCCTCTGTCTGGCCGCCCTCGTGGTGGCACTCTTCATGGGAATTATCGTTGGTTATGCCGTTCCGTTTCCCGAAGACGCGTTCCCCCGCCAGGACGTTCTGGGAGCCTCGACGGTCATGCAGGATGTCCGAAACGTGCGCACGTTCCGCATGATCTTTTTCAACAACACGCGAGTGTTTCTGCTGATGGCCGTGGGCATTCTCACCGGCGGATTGGTGTCGCTGGGGGAGGCGTTCGTGATCGGCTACATGGTCGGAGTGTTCTCGAAAATCGCCACCGCGCAATCCATGCCGGTGCCGATTCTGCTGGCCGCTCTGGCCCCACATGGTTTGTTCGAGCTGGCATCATTTATGACCGTCGGTGCGCTCGGATTGTATTTTGCCTCCCGCATCTACCAAAGTGTCAAAGGACAGGTGATTGACTGGACTCAGGAAGTGATCCTCTACGCCAAGGTCGCGGCAGCCTGCTACATCGTGCTCTTTGTGGCCGCCCTGATCGAGGTCTACGTGACACCCACCATCCTCCATCACCTGATCACCTGAGGAAGGACAGGCTATGGCTGTTCCGATCGAAGCTCCTCGTTTCGATGTCAAGCTGACGAGATATAATCTCGCCGTGCTCGCTTACTTTCTCCTGCTCATGACGACTCAATACGCTCTGGCGTACAAATATCTCCTCTTCATCCCGGAGAAATGGCGGGGCGTGGCGACCATGAGCACTCTCGTCTTCTTTGGTTTTCAGGCGCTGTTCATGGTGGCGGTGATTCCTCTGGGCATGGCCTTCATCTACAGTTGGCTCTACCTGATTGACATTCGAGCCTCGGTCAAAAGTCTTTATCCGATCGTCGTCACGTCGCTCACGCCCTTCTACATCCTTCTGGGGGTGATGATCGTCTACGGCGTCTTCTTCCTGGAGGTGAGTCTGCAGCCAACCGAAGATGTCCAGCGGTTGTCCGAGATGATCCGGGCCGATGTGGAGCGCCAGGTTCGTTCGGGGACCTTTCCTTTGTCTCGGCTGGGGCCGGTGGCCGCCCTCCTGAGCATTCTGTTGTGCGCCTATCTTCTCTATAAGCGGCTGGACCTGAGATCGCTCGTCGCCCGGCAACTGAGTCAGTGGCCGTCGTGGCTCGGTGCCATTGATCGCCGCGCCAATCTCGGAGCGATTATTGCGGCATTGATCCCGCTGACATTTGCCGGTTCTCTCTTCATCTTCCAGAAGTTGAGCGGGCTGCTCGCCACCAATGTGATGGAGAAGCTGCTCCATCCCCCCCGCTGATGGGCATCAAGCTTCTGGCTGTTGATGTTGACGGGACGCTCCTGACGTCCGAGTACACGATTTCGTCCGCGACCCGTCGGGCGATTGATGAGATACGTCAGCGCGGCATCCTTCTGGTCCTCGTCACCGGTCGTCGGTTCGCCCTTGCGCGGCCGATTGCTCTGGAGCTGGGACTGACGACGCCTCTCATCACCCACAGCGGAGCCCTCATCAAGGACATTCACACACTGGACGCGATCGCCGTTGATCTGCTCGGAGCGGACCTGGCTCGCCATGTGATCGAGTGCGCCCGACGCAGCGGCGTGGACATCGTCTGCTGCGATGATCCCTGGGGAATGGGCAAGACGGTGATTGACCGCATCTCGACGGAAAACGCGCCTCTCCGCCGGTATCTGGAGCGGCTGCCCGATGTGGTCATGGCGACGACGGATCTCCTCTCCTACGTTGACCACGACATCATCAACCTGATGACGATTGATCGCCCGCCGGTGATGGAGGAATTCGCCCGGACGCTTCAGAACACTTTTGGCTCTCAGGTGAAAGTCCTCAAGACGGTTTATCCGAAACGGGGCATGACAGTGGTGGACGTCCTCTCTCCGACGTGCTCGAAGGCGCGCGCCCTCGATAGAGTCGTCCGGGGCTACGGTTTCTCTCCGGCGGAGGTCATGGCCGTCGGAGACAACCAGAACGACCTCGACATGCTGGAGTATGCCGGCGTGAGCGTGGTGATGGGGAACGCCGAACCGGAGCTGAAGACCCTCGGATATCCTCTGACGCGCCCCAACGATGAGGATGGGCTGGCTGAGGCCATTGATCGCTTTTTACTGGGGCGTGCATAGCTCGTAGAGCAAAATCTCCAACTGGTGTTCGGGTGATCCCAGGGAGCTTTTAATAGCCTCGTCCACGGCTGCGATCCGTTTGATTCCCGCGATAATCTCATCGAGGGGAATCCGACGGACTTTCTCATTGAATCGTCCGGCCAGCGCGGGAGGCTTCCCGACGGCTCTGGCGACGTCGGCGGCCGATTTCCCCTGACTCATCATTTCCTTGGCCAGGAGCATTCGCCGGTAGACGCTGGCAATGAGGCCGAGAATTTTCACCGGTTCCTCCCCGGCATCGAGTTGTCGCCGCAGCACGCGCCAGGCGCGGACGCGATCACGAGCGAGAATCAGATCCTCCAGTTCGAACGTCGAGTGTTCGCGCAGGTGAGGGACGAGCGCCTCCACATCCGACCGCGCGATCACCCCCTGACCGCCGACGTAGGTGATTAACTTCTCCAGCTCGTGAGAAAGAAGCATGAGATCGGTCCCCACCAGGCCGATGAGCAGGGCTGCCGTCGCCTCCTCCATGAAGCAGTGGTAGCGACGAAGATAGGCCTGAACCCACCGAAGCGCCTCGGCCTCCGTGAGCCGCCGAAACTCCACCGCCGTGCAGGCTTTGAGGAGCGCCGTCATCAGGGTCAATCGCCGGTCGAGTCGCTGGACGATGAAAACAACGGTCGTCGTCTCGCATGGATGTTTGAGATATTCGATGAGGGCATCCTGTTCGACATCCGAGGGAGCAGAGGACGCTTCATCCGCCGCCGCTCTCCCCTTTCTCTCGATATCGTAGACGAGAACGATTCGCCGCCGGGAAAAGACCGGCATCTCCTGAGCGGCGGCGACGATGTCCCGAAGATCTGTCTTCAGCGCCGAAAATCGCGCGAGATTGAACTCGCGATACGCCGGATCGAGCCCCTTCTCCGTGAGCGTGCGAATGGCCTGCCGGAGAGAGTACTCCTCGATGGCATAGCGATCGTCATCGGCGGATCTCTTCGCTCCTTCGGGGATCAACCCGGTGAAGAGATAGAGCGGCTCGATGGCTCCCTGTTCGACGTTGCGCTCGAATTCCTGCGGCGTGAGCTTTTTCATCGTCGTCCTCGGCAGTCTCTCCGTTCTCCCTCCGGGCGATTGCGTGCTTCCGAGCAACGGACGCGGACGAACCTCCCGTTTCGCCCCCTCATAATCCGCTGAGAATCGTGGAGACGAGGCTGCGAGCAAACTCTCGGGCAATACGGTCAACGGCGGGACCTTCTTCGTCGAACAAGCTCTCGGGCCCTTCGGGCAGCTCGAACTCTCCGCGAAAGACGAGATTCTGATTGTCGAACAAGACCCGATTCGTCGAGCGATCCCGCAGCGTCACGGCCACCGAGATCGTCACCTGGTAGACGCGAATGCGACCGGCTTCATCGAGGAGGGCTCCGCTGAGCGCGACCGATCGAATAGTTCCGCTGAGCACGGCATCGGCGTCCTGCGGATGAGCGGTGATGCGCAGACGCCGACCGCGACGGAGCACTTCGGCGATGACGGCCTGAGTGAATCGTTGCTCGACGCGGTAGTGGAGACTCGCATTTTGAAAGGGCGGGATGGCAATGGTGCGAATGTGCGAGGGCAGGCGCGTCGCGCTTCCGGCCCGCCGATAGCCGCACATCTCACCCGGAAGGATCACAATGGCCAGCGCCAGAGTGAGGGCGACTTCTCTCATGAAGTCCTCACCTCGGCATATCCCCCTATGCCGGAAGCAGCGTGATGGCGTTCCTCCTCGGATGGAGAGTCAGGTCTTTCCCCCACGCAATACTGTCTCGGATCGGGACGAGCATGCCTCTTCCCTCCGGGCCGCGACCGTCAGCTCACGACGACGTTGACCAATCGTTCCGGCACGACGATGACCTTCACGACCCTCTTCCCATCAATGAAGGCTCTGACGCGCTCGTCGGCCAGCGCCGCGCGTTCGTACTCTTCGCGGGGCGTTCCCGGAGGCAGGAAGATGCGACTGCGGAGCTTTCCATTGACCTGAACCGGGATCTCCAGCGTCTCCTCGCGGGCGAGCGCCTCATCGAAGGTGGGCCAGGACTGTCGGGTGAGACTCGTCGTCTGGCCGAGACCCTCCCACATCTCCTCCGCAACGTGAGGGGCAAAAGGCGCCAGCAACGTGACGAGCGTGCGCAGGGCATCACCCATGACGGCGCGATCCGTTTCACCGGCCGCTTCCGGACCGCCGACCTCGCCGTCGAAATCGGCGATGGCGTTGAGCAACTCCATCAATTTGGCGATCGCTGTGTTCAACTGGAGATCGGTCTCGAAATCCTGCGTGACGCCGCGAATCGTCTGATGCGTCTTTCGCACGAGCGCCCGCTGGGCGGGAGTGAGCTGTTCTCTCGGCACGGCGGGAGCGTCCGCGACAGCCGTC